>DATHUT010000294.1:0-10018 GCA_035462005.1 Gammaproteobacteria bacterium
CTCATCGTTCGTGAAATCCGTGCATCGCGCGTGGCGCCGGAACGCTTTACGTTCGAGGTCACGGAGACGGCTGCCTGCGAGAAGCTTAACGATGCCATCGATTTCATCTCCAAGGTGCGCAAGCTCGGCTGCCATATCTCCCTGGATGATTTCGGCGTGGGCTTTTCGTCCTTTTCCTATCTGAAGCACCTGCGGGTCGATACCCTGAAGATCGATGGCAGCTTCATTCGCGAGATCCACGAGAACAATGCCGACCAGTTGTTCGTGAAGGCGCTGGTGGACGTGGCGCGTGGCATGGGCATCAAGACCATCGCCGAGTTCGTGGAAAACGAAGCGGTATACCGGCTAGTGAGTCGGCTGGGTGTGGATTATGTGCAGGGCTATTACCTGGGGAAGCCGCGACACAACCTGGAGCTTCGTTTGCCCCCGCCCGGTAACGTTTCCACCCAGATGCTGGCGGGCTGAACGCACTGGAATTGTCGCGCTTCAGCCCGCCCCCGCCCCCGAAATCATGCCTCCAGCCGTGAGCGCGCCCGCGCAATGGCGGCGCGTACCTGTTCCGGCGCGGTGCCGCCGATGTGATTACGGGCCGCCACGGAGCCTTCCAGGGTCAATACCGCGAACACATCGTCCCCGATGCGATCGGAAAACCCGCGCAGTTCCTCCAGCGACATGTCCGCCAGGTCGCGGCCCTGCTCCACGCCATGCCGCACGGCGCGCCCCACCACCTCGTGGGCGTCGCGAAAGGGCAGGCCCTTGCGCACCAGGTAGTCGGCCAGGTCGGTGGCAGTGGAGAAACCGCTGCGCGCCGCTGCCAGCATGGCGGCGGGTTTCACCCGTAGTGCCGGCATCATATCGGCGAATACCCGCAGCGAACCCAGCAGGGTGTCCACGGTATCGAACAGCGGTTCCTTGTCTTCCTGGTTGTCCTTGTTGTAGGCCAGCGGCTGGCCCTTCATCAGGGTGAGCAGGCCCATCAGGTGGCCAAACACGCGGCCGGTCTTGCCGCGCACCAGTTCCGGTACGTCGGGGTTTTTCTTCTGCGGCATGATGCTGGAGCCGGTGCAGAAGCGGTCGGGCAGGTCCACGAAGCCGAATTGGGCCGAGGACCACAGGATCAGCTCCTCGGAGAAGCGCGACAGGTGGGTCATGACCAGCGCCGCGCAGGCGTTGAACTCGATGACGAAGTCGCGATCGCTGACCGCGTCCAGGGAATTTTCCGCCGGCGCGTCGAAACCCAGCAGTTCGGCGGTGTAGGCGCGATCGATGGGATAGCTGGTGCCGGCCAGGGCGGCAGCGCCCAGGGGCATGATGTTGACGCGCGTGCGGCAGTCCGCCAGCCGCGCGCGGTCGCGCTCCAGCATCTCGAACCAGGCCAGCATGTGGTGGCCGAAGGTCACCGGCTGCGCCACCTGCCGGTGGGTGAAACCGGGCAGGATGGTGTCGGCCTCGCGCTCGGCCAGGTCCAGCAGGCCTTGCTGCAGGCGCCGCAGCTCGGCGCGCACGGCGTCGATCTCGTCGCGCAGGTAGAGGCGCATGTCGGTGGCCACCTGGTCGTTGCGCGAACGGCCGGTGTGCAGCTTCTTGCCGGCCTCGCCGATGGCGGCGGTGAGCCGCGCCTCGATGTTCATGTGCACGTCTTCCAGGGCCACGGACCATTCAAAGCGGCCCGCCTCGATATCCGCCTGGATGCTGTCCAGGCCTTGCAGGATCTGGTCGCACTCGGCTTCGGTGAGGATGCCGGCGCGGGCCAGCATGCGCGCGTGTGCTCTTGAGCCGGCGATGTCGTAGCGGTACAGGCGGCGGTCGAAGCCGACCGAGGCGGTGAAGGCCTCGACGAAGGCGTCGGTGGATTCGGTGAAGCGCCCGCCCCAGGGCTTGTCGCTGCTGTTCTCGCTCATGGTGACCGATGACCTGTTGGAAAGGGCGCCAGTATAAACCAAAACCCCGCCCTCGCCTTGCGCCTCAACCCCCCCGAGGAGCCCGATGCTTGCGCGCCACCCATTTACGTCCGACACTGCCGCCATGAAAACCAAAAGCCGGCAGGGTGCCCCCTCCAGTGCCCGGGACGACGCCCTGTTCCTGCCCGACTTCTGCAATATCCGCCTGGTGTTCGGGGTGGTGGTCATCGCCGAGCTGCTGGCCTTCGTGCTGGTGCTGGTGGACCTGCCCGATGCCAATTTCTGGCACCGGCTCGGCCTGGTGTCCCTGTTCATCCAGTGGGTGGGGCTGACCAGCGCCGCTTTTCTGTGCGGCCTGCGCCCCCTGTTTGCCCGCATGGGCAACACCGCTACCGCCACCGTCAGTTACCTGTTGCTGTTGCTGATCACGGCGGTACTGAGCGAGTTCGCCTTTCGCATCCTGCTTCTGCAGGATCTGCAGGCGGAGCTGCGCGGCCTGGGCCATGGCGAGTTCCTGCTGCGCAACCTGGCCATCGGGATCATCGTCCATGCCCTGGTGCTGCGCTATCTCTATGTGCAGCACCAGTGGCGCCGCCAGGTGGAGGCCGAGGCCCTTGCGCGCCTGCAGGCCCTGCAGGCGCGTATCCGGCCCCATTTCCTGTTCAACAGTCTCAACACCATCGCCGCCCTCACCCGCAGCCGGCCGGCGGTGGCCGAGGAGGCGGTGCAGGACCTCGCCGATCTGTTTCGCGCCACCCTGGGCGATGCCCGCGATCGTGTCAGCCTCGCCGAGGAGATCGCCATCACCCGCCAGTATGTGCAGCTGGAGATCCTGCGCCTGGGCGAGCGCCTGGACGTGGACTGGGAACTGATCGATTTGCCAGAGCACCTGCAGGTACCTTCACTGATGCTGCAACCGCTGGTGGAGAACGCCATCTACCATGGCATCGAGCCCCTGGCCGAGGGCGGTGTGATCCGGGTATGGGCGCGCGCCGATGAGCAGCAGGTGATCATCCGGGTGAGCAATCCCACCGTGGGCGAACGCAGCGGCAAGGGACACGATGGCAATCGCATCGCCCAGGACAATATCCGCCAGCGCTTGTCGCTGGCCTACGGGGAGCGGGGCAGTCTGCGGGCCGGGCAGAAGGACGATCGCTACGAGGTGGAGCTGCGCCTGCCGCGTGAGGTGGCCCCATGAGGTGTGTCATCGTCGATGATGAAGCGCTGGCGCGGGAACGGCTGCGCTCCCTGGTGGAGGAGGTGGCGGGTCTGGAGGTCTGCGGCGAGGCGGCCAACGGTCGTGATGCCCTGCTGCAGTGTGAGGCCCTGCGACCCGACCTGGTGTTCCTGGATATTCGCATGCCGGTCATGGATGGCCTGGAGGCGGCGCGCCACCTGGCCAGCGCGGAACGGCCGCCGGCGGTGATCTTCACGACCGCCTACGGGGAACACGCCCTGGAGGCCTTCGAGACCCATGCCCTCGATTACCTGCTGAAGCCGGTGCGCCGCGAACGGCTGGTACAGGCCCTGGGGCGGGTGCGGCGCATGACCCAGGGGTCGTCCGTGGCCGCCGCCGGGTTGCCGGAACCGCAGGTGCGCTCCCATATCTGCGCCCGGGTGCGCGGCGCCCTCCAGGTGATGCCCGTGGCGGGTATCCGCTATTTCCAGGCCGACAGCAAATACGTCATCGCCCGGGACGCGGACCAGTCACTACTGATAGAGGACCCCCTCAAGGCGCTGGAGGAGGAGTTCGCCGACCGTTTCCTGCGTATCCACCGCAATGCCCTGGTGGCGAGTGCCTATGTGAAGGCCCTGGAGAAGGATGCCGAGGGGCGCTGCCTGGTGGTGCTGGAGGGGGTGGAGGAAAAACTGGAGGTCAGCCGGCGGCATGCGCCGGAGCTGCGTCGCTGGCTGCGGACCGGGGTATCGGGTTGAAGCCCGATTACAGGGTTTCCCGACCTGCGGCCTGGGCGTGCCGGGGCTGTGCCAGCTTGCGCCGCGCCTCCTGGATGGCGGCATCGAGGTAGCCACCGTACATCTCCACCGTGTTGATGCCCACCAGGCGCGGGGCCAGCTCATTGCCCTGGGCGTCCACGAACAGGACGGTCGGCGTAACATGGACCTGGTAACGGCTGGACAGGGCGGAGGGTGTGCGGCGCTGGCCGTCGAAGTCACGGATCGGCAGCGCATTGTCCAGCATCAGCTTGCGCATGATGATCTGGTCGTCGTAATAGCCACTGATGATGTTGGGGCGCAGGATGTTGGCCTCCAGCAGCTCGCAGTAGGTGCAGTTGCGGGCCGAGAATACCAGCACGATGGGGCGGTCATTGCGCGCCGACTGGCGACCGTCCGCCTGCAGGTTCTCGCCCATGGGCACCTCCACGGGGGTATTCGCCGCCAGGCTGGCGCTGAACAGCACCAGAGCCAGGGCCCGCAGGGCCAGATTCCACTTGCCAGTACTCTTCACGACTCGCTATGCTCCAAGGGTTGAATCTCGCGCCATTTTACCACTTTGCCGCCGCGTCTTCCCGCGGTCCGCAGTGACACTGAAAGAATACCCGACCATCATGTCCGACAATATCCTGCGTATCGCCACGCGAAAGAGCCCGCTTGCCCTCTGGCAGGCCGAACATGTGCGCCTGGGCCTGCTGGCCAACCATCCCGGACTCGAGGTGGAACTGGTCACCATGACCACCCAGGGTGACAAGATCCTCGATACCCCGCTGGCCAAGGTGGGCGGCAAGGGCCTGTTCGTCAAGGAACTCGAACAGGGCATGCTGGAAGGACGGGCAGACATCGCCGTTCATTCCATGAAGGACGTACCCGTGGACCTGCCCCCGGGCCTGATCCTGGGCGCCATCCTCGCGCGCGAGGATCCCCGCGACGCCTTCGTGTCTAACCGCTACAAGACCCTGGATGAACTGCCCGAGGCTGCCCGGGTTGGCTCCTCCAGCCTGCGCCGCCAGTGCCAGCTGCGGGTGCTGCGCCCGGACCTGCGGGTGTTCGATCTGCGTGGCAACGTGAATACCCGCTTGCAGAAGCTCGATGATGACGAGTACGACGCCATCCTGCTGGCCTGTGCCGGCCTGCGTCGCCTGGGCATGGAAGAGCGTATCGCCACTCCCCTGACGCCGGAGAATTTCGTACCCGCCATCGGCCAGGGCGCCATCGGCATCGAATGCCGCGCCGACGATGTGCGGGTACAGAACCTGATTCAGCCGCTGCATGACCACAAGACCTTCATACGGGTTCAGGCGGAGCGTTCCCTGAACGAGCGTTTGCAGGGAGGTTGCCAGGTTCCCATCGGCGGCTATGCTGATTTTGACCATGGTGTCATCGTGCTGCGCGCCATCGTCGGCCGGCCCGATGGCAGCGAACTGGTGCAGGGTGTGATCAGCGGCCGGCCCGAGGATGCCGAGGAACTGGGTCAGGTGCTGGCGGAAGACCTGCTGTCACGGGGCGCCCGGGAGATCCTTGCGGCCGTCTACGCCGATGCGGATGGCCAGTGAGACGCCACTGCGGGGCATGCAGGTCCTGGTGACCCGCCCCGCCCATCAGGCGGAAGCATTCTGTACCGCCCTGGAACAAGACGGTGCCCGCGCCATTCGCTTTCCCGCCATTGCGATCGGCCCACCGCCCGATGCGCGGGCGGTGGCCGAAGTCGCCGCCGGACTGGCGGGCTTCCACCTGGCCATCTTTATCAGCGCCAATGCCGTGCAACGCGGCCTGCCCCAGCTATGCCCCGATGGGAACTGGCCGGCCGGTACCGCCATCGCCGCTATCGGCAGCCGCACAGCCGAAGAACTGACGGCGTGGGGTCTGCGGGTGGACCTGGTCCCCGCCAGGGATCACAACAGCGAGGTGCTGCTGGCCTTGCCCGGACTGGCGGACCTGCAGGGACGGCGGGTGCTGATCGTGCGCGGCGACGGTGGCCGTGAGACCCTGGCTGCCACCCTGCGCGAGCGGGGCGCCGAGGTGGTCTACGCAGAGGTATACCGGCGCGAATTGCCCCAGGTGGATGTGGCGCCACTGCTGCGGGCCTGGGACGAGCATGGCCTGGACCTGGTGACCGTGACCAGTGGCCAGACATTGCGTAACCTGTGGCAACTGCTGGGCCCGGACGGCCAGCCCCTGTTACAGTCGACTCCGTTGCTGCTGGCCAGTGAAGCGGTGCGTCGGGTGGCGCTGGAGCTGGGGTGCCGGGGCCCGCTGGAAGTCGCGGACGACGCCACCGACGCCGCCATGCTGGCGGCCCTGCGGCGCTGGCGCCGATCAGAGGAAGGAAACAAGGCATGAGCGAGCTGGAACAGAAGACCCCTGCCCCCGACGAAAAACCGAAGCCCAAGGGCGGCTCCGGAGGTAAGGGCGGCGGTGGCCCGGGGCGTCCTCCTGTGCCGGGAGTGGACGCAAACAAGGCACCGCAGCGCGCGAGCAAGCCGCCTGGTCGGGCCTCCTTCATCCTGGCGCTGTCGGCCCTGGTGCTCGCCATTGCCCTGGCCGTGGCGGGTTTCTTCATCTGGCACGATATGGACCGGCTGGCGGGCGCCCGGGTGCAGGACCAGCAGCAGGCGGAGGCCCGTGCCACCGGCCTGGAGGGCCGGCTGGACGACATGGCGCGGCGCATGGATGGCATCCAGGGCGAGGTGGAGCGCCAGCTGGATGCGGCGCGGCGCGAACAGCAGGCGGCCCTGGAACGCCTGCAACAGACCCAGCAGGCGGTGGAGCGTTCGGTGTCCCAGCTGCGGGCCCAACTCGGCCGCAGCCAGGACGGCTGGCTGCTGGCGGAAGTGGAATACCTGCTGCGCATCGCCAACCAGCGCCTGCAACTGCAACGGGATGTGGGCACCGCCCTGGCGGCCCTGCGCGCTGCCGATGCCCGGCTCCATGATCTTTCCGACCCCGGTTACCTGGCGGTACGCGAGGCCCTGGCCCGGGAGATGAGCGAATTGCAGGCCGTGCCCATCCCCGATGCGGGCGGCATGGCCCTGAAGCTGGCCAGCCTGGAGGCGCGGGTCGACGAGTTGCGACCGGCGGGGGCGCGTTATCTGCCTGCCGATGAACGTGCCGGCGAGGTGCGCGAACCCCTGACCGCCCGGGATTGGCGCGAGATCCCGGGCATCGTCTGGCAGGCGGTCCGCCGCCTGCTGGTGGTGCGTTCTCACCAGGAACCGGCCACCCCCATGCTGCCTCCGGAACAGGAATACTTCCTGGTGCAGAATCTGCGCCTGGCCCTGGAGACGGCGCGGCTGGCACTGCTGCAGGCCGATGCGCAACAGTACCGCGTCAGCCTCGAGATGGCGCGGGGTTGGCTGGAGCGGCATTTCGATGCCGATCACCCGGCCACCGCCAGCATGGCCAACGAGCTGCATCACCTCTTGCAGCAGGAGATCCGGCCCGAGTTGCCCGATATCTCGACCTCACTGCGCCTGCTGCGCCAGCGTCTTCCAGACCCGGTCGGACCGGCAGTGGATGAACCGGCCGATCCCGGTGCGCCCGTAGAGGAACCCGCAGCCCCGGTGGAAGCGCAGCCATGAGGTACCTGGTTTACGCCATGATCGCCCTGCTCGTCGCCGTCGGGGTGGCCCTGCTGACGCTTCCCGATCCCGGCTATGTGCTCATCGGCTACGGGGACTGGAGCCTGGAGACCACCCTGCTGGTGCTGTTGCTGGTGCTGGCGGGCCTGTACCTGGCCGTGCGTTTTCTGGCGGGTTTGCGCCGCTTGCCTGGCCGGTTTCTGCACTGGCGACGCCTGCGCCGGGAACGGCGCGCCCGCGCGGCCCTCAACCGTGGTCTCATCGAACTGGCGGAGGGGCAGTGGGCGACGGCGGAAAAACGCCTGGTGCGTCACGCCGCCACCAGCGACAACGCCCTGATCACCTATCTGGCCGCGGCCCGTGCTGCTCAGCAGCAGGGCGCCCATGACCGGCGTGACCACTACCTGCGCCTGGCCCACGGCAGCATGCCCGAGGCCGATGTGGCGGTGGGCCTCAGCCAGGCCGAGCTGCAGATGGCCCATGGCCAGCTGGAGCAGGCACTGGCTACCCTGCGGCATTTGCGCCAGATTGCCCCGCGTCATGCCTACGTACTGAAAATGTTGATGAAACTCTACCAACGCCTGCAGGATTGGCAGAGCCTGCGCGACCTGCTGCCAGAGCTGCGCCGGCGCAAGGTGGTCGGCGAAGAGGAGCTGAAGCGGCTCAACCTGGAGATCCACCGTGCCCTGCTGGAAGGGGCGGCGCGACGCGGTGATTTGGAGGCCCTGCGTGAGGCCTGGGGCTGGCTGCCACGCACGTTGGCCCAGGATGAGTCCCTGCTGGTCATTCAGGCCACCCAGCTGCAACGTCATGGCCTGGTGGACGAGGCCCAGGAATTGCTGCGATCCGCTATCCGCCGTCATTGGAGTCAGCGGTTGGTATACCTGTTCGGCCAACTGGAAGGGGGCGACGTGGGGCGTCGGCTCGACGAGGCGGAGGCCTGGCTACGGGATCACGACAAGGATCCGGTGTTACTGCTGACCCTGGGGCGTCTGTGCCTCGCCAACCGCCTGTGGGGCAAGGCCCGTGCCTACCTGGAGGCCAGTGCTCAGCTGGCCCCCACGGTGGAGACCTGCCAGGTCCTGGGTACCCTGCTGGAACAGCTTGGGGAGGCCGATAAGGCCATGGCCTGTTACCGCCAGGGCATGGGCCTGGCGGTGGGCGTCCCTACTCTGGGCAAGCGCGGCTCCGATGTGCTGGGCCGCGTCGCGCCAACCCTCCCGATGGCGCATGCTGCGGTGGAAACCGAGGCTCCATCAGAAGCGTGGGAAGAAAAGACGTCTGGATCCCTCTAGGTAACGCCGGAGAATGCGCCCTGCCGGCCCGTGTCGGGCTGGCGATGATCAAGGCTTCTTCAGAATAAAAATCTTGCTGTTACAGTATTTTTAGAGGTAACACGATAATTTTATCAGGCTAGGATTTTGAGTCGGCCACCGGGCTGTCGGCAGCATATTCGAAGGCGTCGGAGAACATCCGCTCCGCCGGCAGACCCTGCTCCCGGAAGGCGTCGCGGGCGGCCTCGCACATGGCGGGTGGGCCGGCGATATAGGCATCGAAGCCGCTGAGGTCGGGATAGTGGCGCAGTACCGCCGCCACCACCGTGCCCGTTTCTCCCGGCCAGGCGTCCTCGGGACGGGGTTCGGAGAGAACCGGGGTGTACTGGAAGTCTTCGTGCTCCGCTGCCCAGCGGTTGGGCAACTCATCCATGTACAGGTCGCGGCGCGCGCGCACCCCCCAGAACAGGTGCATGGGCCGTGTGAGGCCTACATGGAAGGCATGTTCGATCATGCTCTTCAAGGGCGCCAGACCGGTGCCGCCACCGATCAGCAGCATGGGCCGGTCGGAATCCTCACGCAGGAAGAAGTTGCCGAAGGGGCCCTCGATGCGCAGCAGGGTGCGCGCCTTCATGTCCGCAAACACATGGTCAGTGAAGGTTCCGCCTTCCACGTGGCGGATGTGCAGCTCGATGCAGGCGTCTTCGTGGGGCGGGTTGGCGATGGAAAAGGCGCGCCGGCGTCCGTCCTTGAGCAGGATCTCCAGGTACTGGCCGGCCAGGAACTGCAGGCGCTCCGCGGCCGGCAGCTTGAGCTGGATGACCATCACGTCATGGGCCGCCTGGCGTAGTTGTTCAGCCCGGCAGGGCAGGGTCTTGACCTGGAGGTCACCGACACGGTGGATTTCTCGTGCTTCAATACTCATATCGCTCCCGGGTATGACTTGGCAGAACAGGGCGAGGCCGTTGGCCTCTTCCTGGGCATCGAGTCCTGGCGGGCGTTCCCCACCGGTATACTGGAACTGCCCGGAGAGCACGCGGCCCTTGCAACTGCCGCAGCTGCCGTTACGGCAGCCATAGGGCAGTGCCAGGCCCTGGCGCAGGGCGGCGTCCAGCAGGGTCTCACCCGTGCGCACCTCGAATTGGTGGCCGCTCGGCTGAATCTGTACCCGGTAGACCATGTCGCCCATTCCCCGATCCGACAAAAGTCGTCAAGTCTGGCTGATTTGTGTAGGGAGGTAAACCGATGAACGCTGTGCTAATCCTGGGTTGTGGCGATGTCGGCCGGCGCGTGGCCCGGTCCTGCCAGG
>DATHUT010000295.1:0-4481 GCA_035462005.1 Gammaproteobacteria bacterium
TTCAAGAACAAGGGTGTGGCCACTGTGGATGAGCTGCGCGAGCTGTGCATCGAAGCGGACGTGAAGATGCTCGCCTGCCAGATGACCGTGGACGTGTTCGGCTTCAGCCACAGCGAGTTCATCGATGGCATCGACTATGTCGGCGCCACCTACTTCCTGCCGGTGGCCAAGGACTCCGACGTCTGCCTGTTCATTTAAGGCGTCGTCTGCGAGTTTGAAAAAGGGGCGTGCTGTGCACGCCCTTTTTTTTGGGGTGTCGGGCTGAAGCCCGACCAACAGGGTGGCATGATGCATTGAAGCCGACTTGCAGGTCGGGCTTCAGCCCGACAAAAAAGGTGTCTTCCGTGAACGGTCTCTATCCACCTCTGCATCCTTATGTGCGCCACAGCCTGGCAGTGGAACCGCCCCATGTCCTGCATGTAGAAGAGTGTGGCAACCCGGGTGGGATCCCGGTGCTGTTCGTGCATGGCGGGCCGGGTGGTGGCTGCGAACCCTATCATCGCCAGTACTTCGATCCGGAGCGTTACCGCATCGTGTTGTTCGACCAGCGTGGCTGCGGTCAATCCACGCCCCATGGGGAACTGGAAGGGAATGATACCCAGGCCCTGCTGCGGGACATGGAATTTATCCGAGAGCACCTGGGAATCGATCGCTGGCTGCTGTTCGGCGGCTCCTGGGGTTCTACCCTGAGTCTGGTCTATGCCCAGGCCCATCCGGAACGGGTGACGGGGATGGTTCTGCGCGGCATCTTCCTCTGCCGTGACCGGGACATCCGCTGGTTCTACCAGGAAGGCGCGGGGTACTTGTTCCCTGACTACTGGGAGGAATACCTGTCACCCATCCCCGCGGCGGAACGCGATGACCTGGTGGCTGCCTATTATCGCCGCCTGACCGGTGCCGACGAGGTGCAGCGGCTGCTGGCGGCCAAGGCCTGGTCGGTGTGGGAGGGGCGAACCTCCACCCTGCACGCGAAACCGGCATTGGCGCAGCATTTCGGAGAGGCGCACCGAGCACTGGCCATGGCGCGTATCGAATGCCATTACTTCATGCACCAAAGCTTCCTGGCGGATAATCAGATCCTGCGCGACATTGAGCGGATTCGCCACATCCCCGCGATCATCGTCCATGGCCGCTACGATGTGGTCTGCCCCGTGGAGCAGGCCTGGGCCTTGCACCGGGCCTGGCCCGAGGCAGCGCTGCACATCATCCCCGATGCCGGTCATTCCGCCGGTGAGCCCGGCAATGTCGATGCCTTGGTGGCAGCGACGAAGGATTTTGCGGAGCGCCTGTGATCGGGTTGCTGCAACGGGTGAGCCAGGCACAGGTGATGGTGGACGGGGTCACCATTGCCGGCGTTGCGGCCGGCCTGCTGGTATTGGTAGGGGTGCAGCGAGGGGATGGTGCCGTGCAGGCGGATCGCCTGCTGGAGCGCCTGTTGGCATACCGGGTATTTCCCGACACCGAGGGCCGCATGAACCTCAGTGTCCGGGATGTCCAGGGGGGATTGCTGCTGGTGCCCCAGTTTACCCTGGCGGCGGATACCCGCACGGGCAACCGCGCCGGCTTTTCCAGCGCGGCGCAGCCGCAAGAGGCGCGGCGTTGGTTCGAATACCTGGTGTTGCAGGCACGCCTGCGCTACGCACGGGTGCAGGCCGGAAGCTTCGGGGCGGATATGCAGGTAAGCCTGGTCAACGACGGTCCTGTGACCTTCTGGCTGGAGGTGCCGCCAGCGAGGGATTGACTGCGATTTGGTCGATCGGCATGTTGTCGGACTTCAGCCCGACGAATGCCGATCCGGATGGCAGGGTCGGTTGAAATAACAGGTCAGCGCACAGGTGACCGCGGTCAGCATCCAGAACAGGAAGAAGCCGATGCTGTAGGCGCCGAGCCGGCTGACCTCCACGCTGCGCTGCTGAATGACCAGGTCGGCGGGATCGATGAGGGTGAAGAACAGGATGGTGGCCAGTCCGGACATCAGGAAGGATGGCCAGAGTACGGCGATGATGCGCTGAATGCGGGGGATCTCGTTCACGCGGTCTGCCTCCTGTTGAAACCCTTCGATGGTACTGCCGCCGGTTACAGGCCGGGGCTCAGCAACAGCTGGGTATTTTCGGCCAGCCGGATGCGACCTTCCAGCCGCCAGCCATCCGCTTCCGACTCCAGGGCAATATGCCAGCGACCGTTACCGGACGCGGGAAGTGCCAGATTGTAGCGGCCTTGCGCGTCCGCCTGCAGCTGTACGACCTGGTCCCGGCCGGCCAGGGTGGGATGGATGAGGAAGAGTTGCAGGGGGCCTTGCAGCCGCCCCGCCTCGAGGGCTTCGATGCTCAATCGTTGCCGCTCGGCATCGAAGCGCACCAGTGCCTGGATGCCGAGCTCGGCGGCGATGCGTTGCCGATCCAGCTGCTGGTTGATGGCCAGGCCTTCCTTGTAATAGTTGTCCACCACCATGGGGTCGGGGTTGCGGATCGCCAGGGTCAGCATCAGGCTGCCCACCAGCACGGAACTGGCCGGGATGGCGATGATGAACCAGGGCCAGAACTGGCGATACCAGGGGGCGGGAAGGGTTTGGCTGTGCATGTCAGCGGGCTCCTGTACGCGGGCCGATGAAACGGCCCGTCTGGGTGATGGCAATCTCGGGTGCGTCCATGGCGCTCAGCGTGAACTGGATCTCACTGCTGGTGCTGTCCAGGTGAACGGGATCGATGCGCAGGCTCAGGGGCAGGGTCAGGACGTCGCCGGCCGGTACCTCGATCTCCGGATGGTGGAGGACCAGCTGCAGCCCCTCCAGGCCGGAGACCTGCAGTTCGTAACGGTGATCCCGACCATCCATGTTGACGATCTTCAGGGTGTAGATATTCTCCACCAGGCCTTCCATGGTTTCCCGGTACAGACTCCCACGATCGCGGATGACGCCCAGCTCGACCGGCACGCGCTGGCTGATGGAATACACCAGCAGGGCGCAGAGCGCCAGCAGCAGGGTGGCGTAGACCAGCATGCGCGGACGGATGATGCGCGTGTCGTGATGCTCCAGGGCATTTTCCGTGGTGTAGCGAATCAGGCCGCGCGGGTAGTTCATCTTGTCCATGACATCGTCACAGACGTCGATGCAGGCCGCGCAGCCGATGCACTGGTACTGCAGGCCCTCGCGGATGTCGATGCCGGTGGGGCACACCTGCTTGCACAGGGTGCAGTCGATGCAATCCCCCAGGCCGAGCTCGCGGTGATCCAGGCCGCGCTTGCGTGAGCCGCGCGGTTCGCCGCGCTCGGGGTCGTAGGAGACGATCAGGGTGTTCTTGTCGAACATGGCGCTCTGGAAGCGCGCGTAGGGGCACATGTAGATGCATACCTGCTCACGCATCCAGCCGGCGTTGCCATAGGTGGCAAAACCGTAGAACAGGATCCAGAAGATCTCCCAGGGCCCCAGGTCGAAGGCGAGCGTCGACGTCCAGAGGGACTCGATGGGTGTGAAATAGCCGACGAAGGTGAAGCCGGTGTAGAGGGAGAACAGGATCCATACCCCATGCTTGGCGCCTTTGATGGCGACCTTGCGGGGTCCCCAGGGTGCCTTGTCCAGCTTCATCTGCCGGCCGCGGTCGCCCTCGATACGGCGTTCCATCCACAGGAAGGCCTCGGTCCATACCGTCTGCGGGCAGGCGAAGCCGCACCACAGGCGGCCGGCCAGGGCGGTGAAGAAGAATAGTGACAGTGCCGCGATCACCAGCAGCAGGGCCAGGTAGAAGAAATCCTGCGGCCAGAAGGTCAGTCCGAAGATATGAAACTGGCGCGCCGGCAGGTCGAACAGTACCGCCTGACGCCCGTCCCAGTTCATCCAGGGGATGCTGTAATACAGGCCCAGCAGGGTAACCACCCCCAGGGTGCGCAGACGGGCGAACCAGCCGTGCACTTCACGGGGGTAGATCTTCTGTCGTTTGGCGTAGAGGACCTCCTCGATCGAATCGGGGGAGGTTTCGGAACTGGGGGATTGACGCTGCTCAGACATGGACCCGGAATGGGCGGGACCCCGATGGGACCCCGCCCTCCGCTACCTCATTGGGACAGACTGTAGATATAGGCGGCCAGCACATGGGCCTTGTCCTCACCGAGGAAGTCCCGGTGGGCCGGCATCATACCGTTGCGGCCCTGGGTGATGGACTGCCGGATCGCACCCGGTGAACCGCCGTACAGCCAGATGTTGTTGGTGAGGTCGGGCGCGCCCATGGCCTGATTGCCCTTGCCGTCCATGCCGTGGCAGGCGATGCACATGGTATCGAAACGCGCCTTTCCGGCTTCCGCGAGCTGCGGGTCCGCCTCGCGGCCGTTGAGGCTGAGCACGTAGGCCGTGACCTCCTCCACGCCCTGGTCACCCAGCACCTCGCCCCAGGGAGGCATTACGCCTTGGCGGCCATCCAGGATGGAGGTCTTGATGGCCTCCGGGCTCCCGCCCCACAGCCAATCATCGTTGCGCAGGTTGGGGAAGC
>DATHUT010000296.1:0-5688 GCA_035462005.1 Gammaproteobacteria bacterium
CTGCCGGCGGACGATCGTCGTGCCGCCAGTCGCAGTGCCCAGGAACTGGTGCGAGTGCGCGCCGACCTGCTCGACAACCTGGTGAACTACGCCGGCGAGATCAGCATCTATCGTGCCCGTCTGGAACAGCAGGTGGGGTCCTACCGCTTCAACCTGGCGGAAATGGACCAGACCATTGTGCGTTTGCGCCAGCAGTTGCGCCAGTTGGAAATCGAGACCGAAGCCCAGATCCTGTCTGGCTACCAGGATGAGATGGACCAGTACGGCGCGGATTTTGATCCGCTGGAAATGGACCGCTATTCCACCCTGCAACAACTCTCCCGCTCACTGGCGGAATCGGTCGGTGACCTTAGCAGTATTCAGACACTGCTGGACAACGTTACACGTGAGTCGGAAACCCTGCTACTGCAGCAATCCCGGGTCAACACTGAGTTGCAGGAAGGCCTCATGCGTACGCGCATGGTGCCCTTCCTGGGGCTTGCGCCGCGCATGCGACGTATCGTTCGCCAGACTTGCCAGGAATTGAACCGGCAGGCGGAGCTGAAGCTCGAAGGTGCCGAAGGCGAAATGGATCGCACGGTGATCGACCGTATCATCGCACCCATCGAGCATATGCTGCGTAATGCACTCGCCCATGGCATCGAGGCACCGGAAGAGCGTATCGCAGCGGGGAAAACGGCTGACGGGGCCATCCGGGTGAGCCTGTCCCGCGAGGCTTCCGAAGTCGTTATCCGCATCGATGACGACGGTCGTGGCATTGATATCGCTCGGGTGCGCAGCAAGGCCATCGAGCGTGGCCTGATGCGCGAAGATCTGCCCCTCGCCGATAATGAAATCCTGCAATTCATCCTTGAGACCGGTTTCAGTACGGCCCAAGAGGTTACCCAGGTATCCGGGCGTGGTGTTGGCATGGATGTGGTGAACAGCGAAGTCAAGCAGTTGGGCGGCTCGCTGCACATCGATTCCACACCGGGCAAGGGCACCTGTTTTACCATACGCCTGCCCTTTACCCTGGCCATCAACCACGCCCTGCTGGTCCAGGTGGGCGAGGAAAGCTACGCCATTCCCCTGTCCAGTATCGGGGGTATTGTACGCATGCGCCGTGAGGATCTGATAAAGCACTACAACGACCCCGAGGCACGCTACGAGTACGCCGGGTACCGTTACGAGGTTCAGCACCTTGGCAGTCTCCTCGGAGAAAGCGCCCCCAATCTGGAAGCGCTTCCTGCACGTGTACCGCTCCTGCTTGCCCGTTCGGGTGAGCACTGCGTGGCCTTGCATGTGGACCATCTGCTTGGCAGCCGTGAAATCGTGGTGAAATCCGTGGGTCGCCAGATCAGCACCGTGGCCGGCGTGTCCGGCGCCACCATCCTTGGCGATGGCAGCGTGGTGCTCATCCTGGATCTGGCTCCGCTGGTACGCCTCGGCAGCCTTGCCCAAGTGGTATCGGCGGCTCCAACTGAGACGGTCGCCGCGAACGATAAAGTGGTCACGGTCATGGTGGTGGACGATTCCATTACCGTGCGCAAGGTCACCACTCGCCTGCTGGAACGCAACGACATGGAGGTGGTGTCCGCCAAGGACGGAGTCGACGCACTGGCCAAATTGCAGGAATTGGTGCCCGACGTCATGCTGCTGGATATCGAAATGCCGCGCATGGATGGTTTTGAGCTTGCCACGCATATACGCAACGACAGCCGCTTGCGCAATATTCCGATCATTATGATTACTTCACGTACCGGTGAGAAACACCGCAATCGTGCCATGGAGATCGGCGTGAACCGTTACCTGGGCAAGCCGTTTGTGGAAGCCGAGTTGCTGGAAAATATCGGTAGCCTGCTGGCGGAAACCAGGCAGCATGGCTGAACAGGCCGGAAAAGTTGGCCTGCAGGTGCTGCTGGTGGCCGAGGAAGGCGGGCAACGTGACCGCCTGCGCGACCTGCTGCGGCGCCATGATATGGAGCCGGTATGCGAGACTTGCTTGTCCGATCTTGAAAAATGTGGTTTGGGTAAGCGCGAAATCGATGTGATCCTGATCGATCTCATCGAGGAACCGGATGTGCTGAACCTGGAAAACCTGATCGAATCGGCGCCCGCCCCGATACTATTCAGCGAAAGCAGTATGGCTACCGGACGTAGCTGGGGTGAGAAGCTGGTCCACAAACTGAAGACCCTGGCCGGTCGTGACCTGGCCGAGGAGTCGGCAGAACCCACGCTGGCGACAGTTGAGCCGGCTATGTCACGGCCAGCCCTGAAGGTGGTGAGTGAAACAAGCGCAGACACACACGGTGCCGCTTCCCTGTGCGTGCTGGGCGCTTCCATCGGCGGGCCGGAAGCGGTGAAGAAATTCCTGGCGGCCCTGCCCGCGGAACTGCCAATGGCCTTCCTGCTGGCCCAACATATCGGCCCCGGCTTCGATCACCGCCTGGCCACGCAGCTGGATCGCGTTACCGGCCTGTGTGTGCGCATGGCCATTCACGGGGATACCCCCCGGCCCGGTGAAGTCCTGGTGGTACCCACGGGTGGTCGTCTGGGATTGGATGAACACGGGCGGATTCTGCTCACGGATGAACCCTGGAGTGGCCCCTATAATCCCACCATCAATGATGTCATGGTGGCGGTGGCCAGGTATTACGGCGCGTATGCCGGCGCCATCCTGTTCTCCGGCATGGGCAATGACGGGGCTATGGGCGCGGTAGCCATCAGCGATGCCGGCGGTTATGTCTGGGCCCAGGACGAAGACAGTTGCGTGATCAGCAGTATCCCTGATTCCGCGCGCCGTGTCGGCGTGGTTGGATTCAGTGGCCCCCCGGGTGAATTGGCGCAACGCTTGCTGGATTCTTGCGTGCAGCGCGTGGCGAATGGAGCATAGATGCGGATGAATGGAATATCCGCCTGGAGAGTGATGCAATGAGTGCGGTAATCGACAAGGTGCGCAGTTTGTGGATTCCCCTTCGGGGTATGAACCTGTTGCTGCCCAATGTAGCGGTGGCGGAAGTCGTCCCGTACCGTGAGCCCGAGACGGTTGAGGCCGGTCCCGACTGGCTGCTGGGCGTGCTCAGCTGGCGTGACCAGCGCATTCCCCTGGTTTCCTACGAGATCTTCTGCAAGCAGGATGCACCGGAATCCGCCGACCGCGCACGCATCCTGGTGCTCAATACCACCCGCGCGGATACACGCCTTCCCTTCATCGCCATGGTGACCTCGGGCATCCCGCGCCTGTTCCTGGCCGACGAGGAAGGCCTGGACGATGTGCTGGGAAGCGACGAGTTCGCCAGCGATCACACCCTTTCCGCCGTGCGTATCGGTAGCGAGCAGGCGGACCTGCCCGACCTGGCGCGTGTACACCGTGAGGTGGAACAGGCTTGGTGGGAACTGCAGGGCTGATAGCTTCCGCAGAGCCTAGCATGGCCTATACCCATCCGCGGGACGCCGTAAATACATCCATGCGGCCGACACCCGCCGATGGGTATAGGCCATGCTAGCCAGGCCGGCGGTATCAGCGAAAATCCCCCCACAGGGCCTGCAGGGCCGCCAGTGTAGCAAGAGCGGCGGTTTCGGTACGCAGGATCCGCGGTCCCAGTCTTACACCCACGAAGCCGGCCTCCCGCGCACAACCTGCTTCGCCGTCGCTCAGGCCGCCTTCCGGCCCGACGAGCAGGCGCACCATGCCGACGGGTGGGGACAGTTCCGCCAGGCTGGCGGACTGCAACGGATCCAGTAACAAGCCCAGCTCTTCGCCGTTCAGTTCTGCCACCCACTCCGACAGCCTGACCGGCGCGGCCAGCTCCGGCAGTACATTGCGCCCGCTTTGCTCGCAGGCGCTGATGATCACGCCGCGCCAGTGCTCCATGCGTTTTTCCAGGCGCTTCTCATCGAGCTGAACCTGGCTGTGCTCGGTCCACAGGGGCACGATGCGGGTCACACCCAGCTCCACGGATTTCTGCAGGGTAAAGTCCATGCGCTCACCCCGGGAGATGCCCTGGCCCAGCACCAGCCGCAGGGGGGATTCCGCGTTCCTGTCCAGCAGAGCTTCGATGCGCGCGCTCACGCGGCGCTTTTCCACGCTGGCCAGGTATGCGTCAGCCTCGTTACCACGGCCATCGAATAACTGCAGGGGAGCGCCGGGTTTCATGCGCAACACGCGCGCCACGTGGTGAGCGCCGCGTTCGTCCAATTCCACTTCCGTGCCGGGAACCAGCCGGTTGTCCAGGTAGAGGCGTGTGCTGCGCATGGTTTCAGTCCCGGGTGGCGATGTCGATGCCATCCCAGGCAGTCCGGGCCAGGAACTCGATCTGTTCCTCGTCGATGACATAGGGCGGCATGAAATACACTACATTGCCCAACGGGCGCAGCAGGGCACCCTGTTGCAGCGCATGCTGGTAGACGCGCAGGCCACGGCGTTCCTCCCAGGGATAGGGGGTGCGCTGCTTGCGGTCCTTGACCATCTCCATCGCGACGATCATGCCCTGCTGACGTACCTCGCCGACATGGGGATGTTCGGCAAAGGGCGCGGTGACGCGGGCCAGGCATCGGGCCAGTTCGCGGTTGTGTTCGATCACGCGATCCTGTTCGAAGATATCCAAGGTGGCCAGTGCCGCGCGGCAGCACAGGGCATTTCCGGTGTAGCTGTGGGAATGCAGGAATGCCTTCAGGCTTGCATAGTCGTCATAGAAGGCCCCGTAGATCTCCTCGCGGGTGAGGGTGACGGACAGGGGCAGGTATCCACCCGTCAGTCCCTTGGAAAGGCACAGGAAGTCCGGTGTGATGTCCGCCTGTTCGCATGCGAACAGCGTGCCGGTGCGGCCAAAGCCCACGGCGATCTCGTCGGCGATCAAGTGAACCTGGTGGCGGTCGCAGGCCTCGCGCAGGAGCTTGAGATACACCGGGTCATGCATGCGCATGCCACCGGCGCATTGTACCAAGGGCTCGATGATGACGGCGCAGACCTCGTGAGCGTGCTTCACCAGGGCCGCTTCCATGGGGGCAAATAGACGTTCGCTGTATTCGGCGCAGGTCTCGCCCGGCTCTCGTTGCGAGCAGTCCGGCGCGGGTACGGGGATAGTCTCCAGCAGCAATGGACCATAGGTCTCGCGGTACAGGGGGACGTTGCCCAGGGACAGGGCGCCCAGGGTTTCGCCATGGTAGCTGTTCTCCAGGGTGATGAAGCGGGTGCGTCGCGCTTCACCCCGGTTGCGCCAGTAGTGAAAGCTCATCTTCAGGGCCACTTCGATGGCCGAGGAGCCGTTGTCCGCGTAGAAGCAGCGCGCAAGCCCGGGCGGTGCCAACGCGACCAGCCGTTCAGACAGCTCGACGACGGCCTCGTGAGTGAAGCCCGCGAGGATGACATGCTCCAGGGTATCCAGTTGCTCTCGCAGGGCGGCATTGATGCGCGGGTTGTTATGGCCGAACAGGTTTACCCACCAGGAACTGATGGCATCCAGGTAGCGCTTGCCTTCGAAATCTTCCAGCCACACCCCGTCGCCACGGCGGATGGGGATCATGGGCAGCCATTCGTGGTCCTTCATCTGGGTGCAGGGGTGCCAGAGCACGGACAGGTCGCGTTGAATGAGGTCGTGATTATTCATGGAGTCTAATCATGGTGGTGAGTTTCCAGGTTGGCACGGCTGGCTGTCCGGTGTCGGTACACGGGACCGTCGGCCGCATGGACGCGGCCGTCGAGCGTAC
>DATHUT010000297.1:0-3375 GCA_035462005.1 Gammaproteobacteria bacterium
GCCGGCACCGCCCTGGAGGCCATGCACGGTCGCCAACCCGACCTGGTGATCAGCGCCATGCACCTGCCTGACATGACCGGCACGGAACTGGTGCAGGAGATGCGCTTCGATGACCACCTGCGCGACATCCCCTTCCTGCTCATCTCCTCGGAGACCAGCCTCAGCTACCTGGAACCCCTGCGCCAGGCCGGCGTGATCGGCATGCTGCCCAAGCCCTTCGACCGTGAACAACTGGAACGCTGCCTGTACAACACCCTGGATTTCCTGGAACCCCCGGAACTGAACCTGAAGCGCTATTCTCCCGACGAACTGCGCGTGCTGATCGTGGACGACAGCCTCACCTCGCGGCACATGGTGCGTCAGGTGCTGGAACGCATGGGCATCGAACAGTTCAGCGAGGCGGAAAATGGCCGCGAGGCCATCGCCCTGATCGACCAGCAATACTTCGACCTCATCATCACCGATCTCCACATGCCACAGATGGATGGCCGCGAGCTGAGTGACTACATCCGCAACCGCAGCCAGCAACCGGGCGTGCCCATTCTCATGTTCACGTCCGACCAGGACCAGGGCCGGCTGGCGGCCATCGAACAATGCGGCGTATCGGCGGTGTTCGACAAGCCTTTCGGGGCCGATGTGTTGCGCAGCACCATCGAGAAGGTGTTGTCCTGAACCGGCGGCCACGCTCCCGGGCGCCGGGCGGGACATCCTTTCCACGGACCATCTCGCCCCACCTGTCACCTTACTGACGCCCCATAACGTCCTACCCCACCCTCCCCGCCGAGCACCACCTCCATCCGGAAAGCCGCGCACAACACGCCGACCCCCGAACCCGGGCCTGGTTGGCTATCTGACGTTAAAGTATTGTTTATAAAAATATTAAACGCATCCCCCTCCATAACAAATAACCAATCCCTACCTGCTTTCCATAAAAAATTCAAGCCCGCAAGGGCACGGCCGATACCTCATTCAGACGGTCGCGTCAAGCATTTGGCGCACTTTATGGGAATGTAGCAGGGAATCGGGAAGGCTCCCGTCGCGACCGTAAAAAACCAACAGCAACGAGGGGAACCAGTGACGGGGCCCCAAACCCGCGCAGCACGCTGACACGCAGGTCGGCCCTGCCTCAATCTGAACCGGGATATTCAACATGAAGTTGACCAAGACTTTCGTGAGCAGTGCCATGGCACTCTCCCTGCTGGGAACCTGCAACGCCTTTGCCGAGGATGCGAACATCTATTCCATCCAGTTTACCGAGGATGGCAAGCACCTGATCACCGGGGGCAGCAGCGGCCTGTTGGCCGGGCCTCGTGATGACTACACCGGTGGCATCAAGGTATGGGAAGCCCACAGTGGTGAACTGGTTCAGGCCATGGGCCAGCAGGAAGACCTGGATGCCGTGTTCGGCATGGATCACAGTCGGGTCGGACAACGCCAGCCCGGCATCAGTAATTTCCGTGACCTGGTGATGTACGGTTCCTATCCCAATGGCAAAGTGCTGGTACTGCCCAGCTCGCTGGGACATATCACCGAAAGCCAGGCGGTGCGCGCACCCGCCTTCATCGGCGGCGCCATGGATTTCAGCAACCCGACTCCGCAGCGGGTGAAGCTGGAAGGTTCCGGCAGTCGTGCCGGCAGCTGCGACGACAACCCCTATATGTATGACTATGTCGGCCCGGTGGTGCCTTCCGACAATGGCCACTATGCCGCCATCGTCGTCAATATCTGTCACAAGCAAGTGGTAAGCGAACAGAATACCCGTTACGACTACCAGTCCTCCCTGCTTGTCATGGATCTCGGCAGCCAGAAGATCATCCACAGCCGCGACAACATCGATGCCGGCGTGTATGCTCTGGGCATCACCAACGAAGGCGACCGGATTGCCTACGTGGGCCGCGACCAGTTCGCCGTGCTGGACCTGGCAACGGGCGACAAGCAGCTGGTGGAAGAGTACAGCGACGCGGAGTTCATGATTCCGCGCCAGTTCAGCAAGCTGAACTTCAGCAAGGACGGTAACAAGCTGGTATCCCTGGACTTCATCTATGACATCAAGTCCGGCACCGAGCAGCCCATGAGCTGGGTAGCCAACAATGCCGAGCCGCCGGAGCGCATTTCCAATGTGGCCATCGCCCCGGACCTGAGCTATTTCGTCATGGTCCAGCGCAAGCAGGCCCTGTTCATGCTCGGCGAGGATGGGCTGCCGGTCTCCTATGGCCAGGCCGATGACATCCTGATCATGGACACCAAGACCGGTGAACAGGTGGCCCTGGAGATCACCGATTCCCTGACCGAGGGCAAGCAATGCGTCACCGATGTATCGCCGGACAGCGAACGGATCGCCGTGGCCTGCAATGGCGGCATCATGCGCATGTTCAATGCCCGCAACGGCGAACTGCTGTGGTCCAAGCGCAATGTCAGCTACAAGGCACGGAAGCTGAGTAAGCATCTCATCCAGGCCTGGAACGATTATGGCACCACGGAGTCCCCCTTCCCCACCCTGAATTAGGGCACGGGTTCGGGGATCTATCCTCATGATGATGCACACGCAAAAGAGGCCTTCGGGCCTCTTTTGCGTTAACAGATGACATGGACTGCATCCTCGCCATCGACCAGGGCAGCCACGCCACCCGCGCCCTGCTGTTCGACCGGGACGGCCAGGTGCTCGCCCGTCACGAGCAGCGAGTGGACCAGTACGAGAGCCATCCGGGCTGGGTGGAACTGGCACCGGAACAGGTGCTCGCCTCGGTGCGCGCGGTCGTGGCCGAAGTACTTCCCCACGCCAGCGGCCCGGTGACCTGTGCCGGCCTGGCGGTGCAGCGCTCCACCCTGGTGGCCTGGGAACGGTCCAGCGGCGAGCCACTGGCGCCGGCCATCAGCTGGCAGGACACCCGCTGCGCAGAACTGCTGAAACGCTACGCCCGCCACGCACAGCTCATACACCAGATCAGCGGCCAACCCCTGTCACCCGATTACCTGGTCGGCAAGATGCTCTGGCTACTGGAAGAGAACGAGACCGTGGCGGAAGCCGCCTCACGGGGCGACCTGATCATGGGACCGCTGGCCAGCTACCTGGCGCGCCACCTGCTGCAGGATGCACCCTTGATCGCGGATCACAGCAATGCCGCCCGCAGCATGCTCTTCAATATCAGCCACGGACAGTGGAGCCGCGCCCTGACAGGGCTGTTTCATATCGACCCGGCGGTGCTGCCCGACTGCGTGCCGACCCTGGCCGAACATGGCCTGCTGGAAGGCTCCGGCATTCCCCTCACCTGCCTCTGTGGCGACCAGAATGCCGCCATCCACGCCGGTGGCGAACCGCCGGACAATCAGCTGATGCTCAATCTCGGCACCGGTGCCTTCCTGATGCGCGGCGTC
>DATHUT010000298.1:0-2179 GCA_035462005.1 Gammaproteobacteria bacterium
GGCGGCCCGCTTGGGTACCGCGACCTGCAGGGTTTCCAGCATGGCCTCGATCTCCTCCAACTGGTATTCGGCGAAGGACCACTTGCCCAGCTTGGCGGCCCAGTAGAGGTCCTGGTAGCGATGTCCGACCTGGAACATGATGTCGGAGGTACTCGGGGTGATCTTGTTCAGCCGCTCCATCCTGTCCTCGAGGCTGGATTCCTCACTCGCGCCTGCCGCTGCGGCAAATGCCAGCGCCAGTGCCAACAGACTTCCCTGTATTCCTCTCGACATAATGTGCTCCCGGTAACTTCGCATTTAGATTTAGTCTAGTTCGCCACCTGTCCAAGGTCAAAGGTTCCCGCGCCTCTGTCCTTGCACCCCACCAGGCCAATGCACAGAATGTCACTCCATGCCACTTATCGGTAACAGGTCCCGGCCCCGGCCGCGCCACATGTCATGACCCCCTGGATGATCATCAGCTTCGCCGGTGGCATCGGCCTGTTTCTGCTGGGCATGAAACTCATGACCGACGGCCTCAAGGTGGCGGCGGGTGACGCCCTGCGCGACATCCTGGCCGGCTGGACCGCCACCCCCCTGCGCGGCCTGTCCTCCGGCATCCTGATCACCGCCATGGTGCAGTCCTCGAGCGCGGTGATCTTCGCCACCATCGGCTTCGTCAATGCCGGCCTGCTCACCCTGATCCAGGCGGTGGGCGTCATCTACGGCAGCAACCTCGGCACCACCATCACCAGCTGGCTGGTGGCCCTGATCGGTTTCAAGATGGACCTGCAGCTGTTGTCCCTGCCCGCCATCGCCCTGGGTATGATGCTGCGCGTCAGCGGCGGCGCCCGGCGTGCCGCCCTGGGCGAGGCCCTGGCGGGTTTTGGTATCTTCTTCATGGGCATCGATGTGCTCAAGGATACCTTTGCCGGCCTGGAACAACAGATACCCTTCGATGCCCTGGGCACGCACGGGTACCTCGGCCTGCTGCTGTTCGTGTTCATCGGCATCCTGCTTACCGTGGCCATGCAATCCTCCAGCGCCGCCCTCGCCGTCACCCTGACAGCGGCGGCCGGTGGCGTCATCCCCCTCACGGCCGCCGCCGCCGTGGTGATTGGTGCCAACGTGGGCACCACCTCCACGGCGGCCTTTGCCGTGCTCGACGCCACACCCGCGGCCAAGCGCGCCGCCCTGGCCCATGTGCTGTTCAACCTGGTCACCGGTGTTGCAGCCTTTCTCGCGCTGCCACTGCTGCTTTGGGTCGTACAGGGCATTGGTCAACTGTTGGGGCTGGAAGCAGCACCGGCCACCTCGCTTGCCATCTTCCATACCCTCACCAAGCTGATCGGGGTGCTGATCCTGTGGCCGGTCACGCCCAGGCTGGTGGACTTTCTCGGTAATCGCTTCCGCACCGCCGAAGAAGACGAAAGCCGCCCCCGCCACCTGGATGGCAACGTCCTCACTACGCCCGGGCTGGCCCTGGATGCCCTGTACATGGAAACCCTGCGCATCGGTGCCATCGCGCGGCGCGCCGCCAAGGATGCTCTCAACACCGAGACAGCACCCGGCCAGCGCCTGGAGCAGGATCGCCGTGCCGTGGACCAGCTGGTGCTGGCGGTGGGTGAATTCACCAACCAGGCACAGCACGCGGACCTGCCCAAGAGTATGAGCGGGCTCTTCCCCCACATCCTGCGCGTGACCCAGTACTACAGCGACATGAGCGAACGGGCCACCGGAATCGCCGCCATGCAGGCGCGCCTGACCAGTATCTCCGACACTCAGCTGGCGGACCATCTGGCCCGCTTCAAGGGTGCGGCGGTGGAACTGCTCGACAGTACCGACGTGGAACGGGAGGGCTTCTCCGCCACGACCTGCTCGGAGCAGTTGCACCAGCGCCTGATCGAATACCAGGAACTCAAGAGCCACTTGCTGCGGGCAGGTAGCGAGGGACGACTCTCCATCCGCCAGATGGTGGCGCGCCTGGACGAGGCCAGCGCCATCCGCCGCATGCTGGAACAGGCGGTGAAGGCCACTCCCTACCTGGAGGAAGTGCGTCAGCTCCTGCGCCACCATGACGGCGAAGAAACGGAACAGACCGGCAATGAAGCGGGGAGTGAGGAGTGAAGGATAAGGAGCACCAACAGTCGCGGGCCGTGCGTCTCGTCCTCGACGGTCGGGTGCAGGGTGTGGGTTTCCG
>DATHUT010000299.1:0-10596 GCA_035462005.1 Gammaproteobacteria bacterium
GGCGCGCAAATCGTTCAGCAGCGGCAACAGCACCAGCGGGATATCGCGCCCGCCACGCATGAGCCGTTCGAGATAATCCGGAAGTTGCAGCATGGAACGCATGAGCACGTCATAGGCATCGTCCGGCTGGCGGATACCGCCTTCCAGCAAGGCCTTGGCCACCTGTTCCATTTCTTCCGCAAGCAGGGAAGCACCATAGAGCTCCACCATCTGCAGGGTACCGAACACCTGATGCAGGTGTGCGGCGCAGAAACTCATTTGCGCCTGATCATCCGGATTCTGGACATAGGCCTCCAGGGCCTGTCGCGCCTGGTTCAGGGTGTCATCCAGCTCCTGCTTGACCCAGCGCAATGTGCTGTAATCAATCGCCTCGTTCATGATGCTTCCTTTGCCTGCGCCGCCGGTAGCCGGCGGTACGCGAGTGTGTCTGGATGACGCACACGTTCCAGTTGAGGGTGCTGCCAGCCCACCAATTCACCGGGCCCGAGCACCAGGACTCCGCCAGGACGTAGCTGCTCCACCAACTGGAGTGCAATGTGTTCGCGCCGCTCTCGCTCGAAATAGATCAGCAGGTTCTGGCAGAAAATCAGGTCCATCTTTGCGTAAGGTGCCGCACCAGCCAGCAATGCATTCAGCTGGCTGAAGCAGACCCGGTTACGAAGTTCCGGGTGGATCTGGAAACGCTCGTTTTCCAGCTCGACGCAGTAGGCCGCATGCAGGTCCAGAGGGATATCCGTCAGTCGTCGCCGGGCATAGATTCCATTCCGGGCCTTTTCCAATGCCGGTCGACTGATGTCGGTCCCCGTGATGCCAAAAAAATAACGACCACCCAGGGCACGGAAATGTGCGTCAATGAGCATGGCAAGGCTGTATGCTTCCTCGCCTGTGGCACAGCCCACGCTCCAGACCTGCAGGGTGTGGGCATCGTCACCGGCCGCGGGTGCGGTCGGCAGCACCTGCTCGGTGACCAGGCGTAATGACGGCTTGTGGCGAAAGAAACGGGTCTCATGCACCGTAAGCCGATCCACCAACATCGACCACTCCTGGGCCCCGCTGTTGTGGCGCATACGCTGGTAATACTCCTGATAATCTGCGCAACCGATCTCCTGCATGCGCAGTTTCAATCCCGTGACCAGGAATGATTTGCGTTCTACCGGCACCACCACGCCAACCCGTTCTTCGAGCAGCGCGGCCCACTGGATGAACTGCTGGTCATCCAGGTCCGGCAAGGTCAGAACCCAGTTCGGCACATCCTTGCTATGCATTTGCGGATTCAGCACCTTCTCGCCTCACCTGTTTCCGACTCAGCCCGGCAGCTTGAACCCGGCCACGGAGCGGGACAGATCCTGGGCCAACTCGGCGAGATTCCCGATGGATGCGGCTGTCTCGCTGGTGCCGGCGGAGGTCTGGGTGGTGATCTCCTGGATTACGTGCATAACCTGTGAAACGTTACTGGCTGCTGCGGACTGCTGCTGCGCCAGGCTGGAGATATTCGAAACACGATCGGCCAGCTTTTCCGTTTCCGACACGATTTCCTCCAGCGACGAGCCGGCATCCTCGGCAAGATGCGCACCGTTCACTACCCCGGATGTACTCTGCTCCATGGAAATGACCGCCTCGTTGGTATCGGTCTGGATGGTCTTGACCAGGGCCTCGATCTGTTTGGTGGCACTGGACGAACGTTCCGCGAGTCGCTGTACTTCGTCGGCAACCACCGCGAAGCCGCGCCCGGCTTCGCCGGCCATGGCGGCCTGGATGGCGGCGTTGAGGGCGAGAATGTTGGTCTGCTCGGCAATATCGTCGATCAGTTCCACGATGTCACCGATTTCCTGGGAGGACTCGCCAAGGCGCTTGATACGCTTGGAGGTCTCCTGGATGGTTTCGCGGATACTGTCCATACCTTCGATGGTACGGCGCACCGCCACACCACCTTTCTTGGCGATTTCCACTGAACGGGATGCCATTTCCGCCGATTCCTTGGAGTTACTGGATACCTCGTTGATGGAAACGGCCATTTCGTTGATGGCGGTACTTACCGAGGTAATCTCCTGCGCCTGCCGTTCGGATGCCTCGGCCAGATGACGTGCGGTATCCTGGGACTGCTGCGCAGAAGAAGACACCTGCGATGATGTTTCGTTGATAGTCGTAACCAGGTCACGAATAGCATCAATGGTGAAATTCACAGAGTCCGCGATGGCGCCGGTAAAGTCCTCGGTTACCGTGGTGTAGTTGGTAAGGTCACCATCGGCGAGGTTAGCCATTTCGTCCAGCAATCGCAGGATGGCTTCCTGGTTCTGCTCGTTCTGGTGTTCGGCGGCCTGTACCCGGCGCCGCTGGTCGGAAAACACCTGCACGCCCAGCCAGACCAGGATCAACAGTGCCACGGCGCCGAAGGCGTAGGCCATCTGCGGCTGCACCAGGCGCTCTTCCGCAGCCCGCGCATAGCCGTTCTGCAGCTGCAAGGCAGCGGCAAACAAGGCATCGGAGTCAGCACCAGCGTTGCGGGCGGTAGCCTGCAGGGCCAGCAATTCCTCGGAAATGTCCAGCAGTTCGGCCACGTGGTCGGCCACCGAGCTGAACAGCATGGCTACTTCGCGCAACTTGGCCAAGGCCTCCTCATCACCCACGGCGCGGATACCATCACCCCCGCGGATCATGCCTTCCAAAACGCTGCCAAATTCCTCGGTATCGAGCGCAAAGGCCTCGGCTGCGGCTTCGGCGTCGTCACCGGCCAGCACCTTGTTGACGTTGTTGACGATACGCTGCGACAGCATCAGCTGGCGGCTGGCGATGCGCACCTGTTCCTGTGCTGCGCGGTTTTCCACAAGGATTCGTACCACATCATCGGAGTATTCCAGCAGTTGGGGCATGAACTCGTTGATGACTTCACCGGCCTCGTTCACGGTCTGGATGATTTCCTCGCCTTCCAGCACGCGGGTCACACCGGCTCTGAAGCCTTCCCACTGCCGCTCCAGTTCGCCGAGTTCCTTATTGAGGCGGTCCGGAGTCGGCGGTAGTCCGGTGGCCACGTTGCCGTTGCGCTGCAATTTCAGGGTCTGCTGGAAACGGTCGCGCGTACGCTGCAACTGGGAGAAGGCCGGACCAGACCCGGCGGAAGCCTCCAGGGCATGCTTCGCGATACGCTGCGAGAGCACCTGCTGCTCACTGGTATAGCCTATATATTCCTTGTCGAACTCGGCCTGTACTCCCACGTACCAGAACACCACCACCATGATTGCCAATGACAGCAACAGGGCCGTGATGAGGTACATAATGCGCTTGTGGGAACCAAGCTTCGCCAGAGAGTCTGTGGTTGCTTTCATGCTCTGTCTCCTGACCAGAATCGAATCTGTCCTTTGGGGTTGATATGCATTCGTTAGAATTCAGTTGTCGAAATCCGTCTCGTGAGTCCGCTATTCCATGCCATGCCCCTCCGGGCGCCGCGCCACCTAGATGGCGGCCTGTAAAAACTGGGGTGACTCCGCCAGCGAATGCATGCTGAACACCCCCCAGTGCTCATCCTTGCGTCGAAAGCCATGCCGCAGATACTCGGCAATGGCGCCGTCCCGTACCGGTGGTTCCGGCACCTGCTCCTCGTTGAGGAAGTGCCTGAGGCCCAACACCTCGTCCACCACCAGCCCCGAAAAGACGCCGTTATGATTCACCACCAGCACCCGGGTAGTACGGGTCATGGTGGTCGCGCGGCCCTCCAGGTAAGCCCGCAGGTCCATGACGGGCAGAAGGTTGCCGCGTACGTTGGCGATGCCGCGCACCCAGGAACGGGTGCGCGGGACCCGGGACAGGCCGGGATAGGTCAGCACCTCGACCACTTCACCCAGGGGCGCCAGCAGGCGCACATCCCCGAGGCGAAACCCGATCCCGCTCCATTCCTCGGCGAGCTCGACCTGTTGAGGCAGGTCGCGGGCATGGGTCATGCAGCTGCGTTCTATCTCCCGCAGTATTTCCAGCGGCCCCTGTGCGGTTCCCTGCGCCATGAATCCTCCCTTCAGCCGGCCATCACGCTGTTGATCTTGGCCAGCAGGTCTGCCTCCGAAACGGGCTTGGTGATGTAATCTTTCGCGCCCTGGCGCATCCCCCACACCCGATCGGTCTCCTGATCCTTGGTGGTAACAATGATGACCGGGATACTGGACGTCGCCGCGTCCCGCGTCAGCTGCCGGGTGGCCTGAAAGCCGTTCAAGCCCGGCATGACCACATCCATCAGGATGACATCGGGCTTCAGTTCCTTTGCCCGCTCGATCCCTTCCGTGCCGTTCTCCGCCGTGAAGGTCTGATGTCCATTCTTTTCCAGCATTCCCTTCAGTACATGAGCCTCGGTAGGGGAATCGTCCACAATCAGGATCTGTGCCATATTCGTATCCTCTGCATTACAACAAATGTGTTTCCGTACGGGTAAACGTGGGGCTGGCCCCGGGTGTCAGGCATTCACGGTGACGTGATCCTTGATGGCCCCCAGCAATTCCTCTTTGGTAAAGGGCTTGGTCAGGTATTGATCCGAGCCCACGATCCGCCCCCGGGCGCGATCGAACAGCCCATCCTTGCTGGACAGCATGATGACCGGGGTCTCCCGGAAGACCTGGTTGTGCTTGATCAGCGCGCAGGTCTGGTAGCCATCCAGGCGCGGCATCATGATATCGACGAAGATGATATCGGGATGGGTATCCGCGATCTTGGCCAGGGCCTCGAAGCCGTCGGTGGCCGTGATGACCTCGCAGCCTTCCTTTTTCAGCAAGGTCTCCGCCGTACGGCGGATGGTCTTGCTGTCATCGATGACCATGACCTTCAGTCCAGATAATCCTGTATCCATAGAAGTAGCTTCCTGCGTCCCACCATTCCCACCGGAATTGGCCATGGTCGCTGTATCCTTATGATTTTGCATTGGACATGCCGCCTGCTTTCCTAACACATTCAATCAAATAATTCCATAAACCGCCCCAACACCCACTCCCTGGCAAGCCTCTATCCCCCCCTGCGGCCGACACGACAGGCGCCTGGCCGGCTTACCCCCATGGTGGAATTCCATTACCATGTCCGGGAGCTACCCCTGTCTATCGTCCGCCCGTCTGCAAACTTTATGGCCCGCGGATACTTGCAAAACAGACCACACACAGGAACCGAGCCCCATGAGCACACGCCTTGGCGTGGTGATGGACCCCATAGGCACCATCAAGCCCTACAAGGACAGCACCTTCGCCATGTTGCTGGCCGCCCAGTCCCGCGGCTGGGAACTCCTTTATATGGAACAGCAAGACCTGTTCCTGCGCGACGGTGTCAGTTACGGGCGCATGCGCCCCCTGCGGGTCATCGACCGGGACCGGGACTGGTTTACCTGGGAGGACACCGCCAGGGAAATGCCCCTCCATGAGCTGCATGCAATTTTGATGCGCAAGGACCCCCCCCTGGACCTGGAGTTCCTCTACAGCACCTACCTGCTGGAACAGGCCGAGGCACATGGCACCCTGGTCGTGAACCGCTGCGCCAGCCTGCGCGATGCCAACGAAAAGCTCTTCACCGCCTGGTTCCCCCAGTGCTGCGCACCCACCCTGGTGAGCCGCGAGGCGCAACGTTTCCGGGCCTTCCTGGCCGAACAGCGGGATATCATCCTCAAGCCCCTGGATGCCATGGGCGGCGCCTCCATATTCCGGGTACAGCAGGAGGACCCCAATGTCGCCGTGATCCTCGAGACCCTCACCGATCATGGCCGGCGCATGGCCATGGCCCAACGCTTCATCCCAGAGATCAGCGCGGGCGACAAGCGTATCCTGCTCATCGATGGCGAGCCCGTGCCGTATGCCCTGGCGCGCATCCCCGCCCCGGGCGAGACCCGCGGCAACCTGGCGGCCGGTGGCCGCGGCGAGGGTGTAGCCCTGACGGAGCGGGACTATTGGATCTGCGCACAAGTAGCGCCGGTGCTACGCGAAAAAGGCCTGCTGTTCGTGGGCCTGGACGTGATCGGCGACTACCTTACTGAAATCAATGTCACCAGCCCCACCTGCATCCGCGAACTGGACAAGCAGTACGACCTGGACATCGCCGGCCAGCTCATGGACGCCATCGCGGCCCGACTCCCGGCCCGGCCATGACCCGCGCGCTGCTGGCCGGCCTGCTGTTGCTCGCCCTGGCGGGCTGCGAGCGCGCGCCGCAGGTCCACCAGCATGCCTTCTTCGCCCTCGGCACCCTCGTCGAGGTATCCGTGGCAGACCCTGACCCGCAACGGGCGGCCCGGGCCGCGGAGGCGGTGGAAGGGATTTTTCACGAGGATCACCAGCTCTGGCACGCCTGGCATCCCGGTCCCTTGATGGACCTGAATCGCGCCCTCGCGGCGGGGCAAGGCGCCCAACCCCATCCCTCCATCCACTACCTGCTGGAACGGGCCGCCCCACTGGCCGAGCGCAGCGGCTATCGCTTCGATCCCGCCGTCGGCGGGCTGGTGCGCCTGTGGGGTTTCCATGCCGATACCCCGCCCGAGGGCCCGCCCCCGGATGCGGATGCCCTGCAAGACTGGCGGGAACACAAGCCCTCCCTCGCCGATCTGTACTGGGACGAGGGCCAGGTCTTCAGTCGCAACCCCGCCCTGCAACTGGATTTCGGCGCCTTCGCCAAAGGTTATGCCGTGGACCAGGCCATCGCCCGCCTGCGTGCGCTGGGTATCGACAATGCCATCGTCAATGCCGGCGGTGACCTGCGCGCCATCGGCCGGCGTGCCGACCGGCCCTGGCGCATCGGCATCCGCCATCCTCGCGCTCCGGAGGTGCTCGCATCCATCACCATCAATGGCGACGAGAGCCTGTTCACCTCCGGCGATTACGAACGCTATTTCGAGCACGAGGGCCGGCGCTACCATCATATATTGGACCCCTTCAGCGGCCAGCCCGCGACAGGCACCACCTCGGTCACCGTACTGCATACGGATGCCACCACCGCCGACGCCGCCGCCACGGCCCTGTTCGTGGCCGGACCGGATCATTGGCAGGAGGTGGCCCGGGCCATGGGCTTGCGCCATGTCCTGCTCATTGATGCCGCCGGGGTTGCCCACCTGAGCCCGGCCATGGCCGAACGCATCTACTTCGAAACGGACCCTCCGCCGCCACTGCGGCTCAGCGAGCCCCTGCCATGACGCGTGCCGACTGGGTCCTGCTGCTGGCCCTGCTGGCCGGCCTGCCCTGGTTGTATCACCAGTTCTGGAGCAGTGCCCCCGGCCAGCAGCTGGCCATCCTCACGGCGGAAGGCCCGCCGCGCATCCTGCCCCTGTTTCCGAACCAGGAAATACGCATCGCGGGCGCGCTGGGCGACAGCGTCATCCGCATCGAACAGGGACGGGCACGCTTCATCGCCTCCGCCTGCAGCAACAAGGTGTGCATCCAGCGCGGCTGGATCGACGCAAGCGGGGAGACCAGCGCCTGCCTGCCCAACCGGGTGAGCATCCAGGTGCTGGGACGTGATGCGCGCTATGACGCGGTGAACTTCTGAACATGCAGATCCAGACCACCCGCGAAGACCATCGTATCGCCTGGCTGGCCGCCCTGGCCATCACCATTCATGTCCTGGAGGCGGCCCTGCCCAGCCCCCTGCCGGGGGTCAAGCCGGGGCTGGCCAATGTGATCACCATTGTGGTGCTGGTGCAGTTCGGCTGGCGCGTGGCGGCCTGGGTCAGCCTGCTGCGGGTGCTGTGCGGCAGCCTGCTGCTGGGCACGCTGCTGTCCCCCACCTTCTTCCTCAGCCTGGGTGGCGCCCTCACCAGTCTGGCGGTGCTGGCCCTGGCCGCGCGGCTCCCCGGGCGGGGCTTCGGGCCGGTGGGCTACAGCCTGCTGGCCGCCCAGGCCCACATGCTGGGCCAGTTCCTGATCGCCTGGCAGCTGTTCATCCCCCACCCGGGGCTCTGGACCCTGTTGCCGCTGTTACTGACGGCGGCCCTGTTGTTCGGCCTGCTCAGCGGTATAATCGCCCGCATGATGCTCCAGGGAGTTACACGGGAACCCGCATGACGGACGCGGCATTGGCGCCAGTGCACCACGCCAGCCCAGACCGGTTGGTGGTGACCCTGTTCATCGCCGCGGCCCTGCATGCCGTGCTGATCCTGGGCCTGGGCTTCAGCCTCGAGGAGCGCGACCGCAAGGACGATCTGCCGACCCTGGAGATCACCGTGGTACAGCGCCCCAGCGAACCGGCGGAGGAAGCCGACTATCTGGCCGCCGCCAGCCAGGAGGGTGCGGGCAATACCGAGGAACGGGTGCGTCCGCGGGAAGAAAGCCAGGAATCGGCCCCGCCGCCGCCCGCCGCCGCCGAACCGGAGCCGGAACAGGCGCAGCTGATCACCACTCGGGAAGCCACCCGGCCCACACCGCAACCGGTTGAGAAAACACCCCCCGAGCCAAAACCCCTCAGCGCCGCGGAACTGGTGGATCGCAGCCTGGAAATGCTCAGCCTCAACCGCGAAATCACCCAATTGTCCCAGGCCTATTCCCAGCGCCCGCGGGAGACCTTCATCTCCGCACGCACTGCTGAATACAAATACGCCAACTACATGCGCGAGTGGGTCAACAAGGTGGAACGGGTGGGGGACCTGAACTATCCCGACGAGGCACGCCGGCGCGGCATCTCCGGTACCCTGCGCGTGCAGGTGACCCTGAATGCCGATGGCACCGTGCGCGACGCCATCATCACCCGACCCTCGGGCCACCGGGTGCTGGACGAGGCCGCCCTGCGCATCGTGCGCCTGGCCGCCCCCTACGCGCCCTTCCCGAAGGAGATCCGCGAGGACGTCGACATTATGCATATTACCCGCACCTGGGAATTCACCAGCGGCAACCGGTTGAATACGCAGTAGTAGGGCCGTTGTCGGGCGGAATCCCCTTGAGACCCGCAGCCCGGTGCCCGATACTAGTGTCATGCACGACACGGATTTCCTCGGCAATCACTTTCTCATCGCCATGCCCAAGCTGGCGGATCCGAACTTCTTTCATACCGTCACCTACCTGTGCGAACACAACCCCGAGGGCGCCCTGGGCATTGTCATCAACCGGCCACTGCACCTCACCCTGCGTGAGATCCTCCAGCACATGGACCTGGAACCAGTCACGGAGGCCATCGGCGACCAGCCCATCTACCTGGGCGGCCCGGTGCAGCAGGAGCGCGGCTTCGTCCTGCACCGCCCCCTCGGCGACTGGGAGGCTACCCTGCCCGTGTCCGAGGAGATCGGCGTCACCTCCTCGCGGGACATCCTCACAGCCATCGCCGCAGGGCAGGGGCCGGAGCAGTGCCTCATCGCCCTCGGTTATGCCGGCTGGGGCGCCGGTCAACTGGAGCAGGAACTTGCCGCCAATGCCTGGCTGTCCGGCCCAGCGGACCAGCACATCGTCTTCGACCTGCCCCATGAACAGCGCTGGGAGGCGGCCGCCGCCCGGCTCGGTGTGGACCTGAACCTGCTCAGCGGCGAGGCGGGACACGCCTGAGCCCGCTCGTGCCCAGCCAGGTACTACTCGGTTTCGACTACGGCCAGCGCCGTATCGGGGTGGCCGTGGGCCAGACCGTCACCGCCACTGCCACCGCCCTGGCCACCCTGGCGGCACGGGATGGCCAGCCCGACTGGGCGGAGGTGACGGCCCTGATCGAAGAGTGGCGTCCCGACGCCCTGGTGGTCGGCCTGCCGCTGCGGCTGGACGGCACCGAAAGTGAACTTAGCCGCGCGGCACAACGCTTTGCGCGCCGGCTGGAAGGACGGTATAAACGCCCCGTCCATTTGATGGACGAACGGCTCAGCTCGCGGACCGCGGAACAGACCCGCACCCGAGACGGCGCCCGGCAGGGCCTGGATGCGCTGGCGGCGCAGGTCATCCTGCAGGACTGGTTCGAACTTTTCGGAGAAACCCCATGACGGGTACGATCGAGGTTGAAACACTGCTGGAAGGCATGGCGCAGGAACTGCGCACGCTGCTGCAACAACGCGGCATCACGGATCCCGCCATGGTCGGCATCCACACCGGCGGGGTGTGGGTGGCGCGCGAACTGCACCGGCGCATGGATATCGCGGAGGAGCTGGGCAGCCTGGACATCTCGTTCTATCGCGACGATTTCACCCGCATCGGCATGAACCCCCAGGTGCGGCCCTCGGACCTGCCTTTCAACGTCGACGACCGCCACATCATCCTGGTGGACGATGTGCTGCACACCGGGCGCACCATCCGCGCCGCTCTCAACGAACTGTTTGACTATGGCCGCCCTGCGTCCATAATCCTCGCCGCCCTGGTGGAGCGCGGCGGCCGCGAACTGCCCATCGAGGCCAACGTAGTGGGCCAGTCCATGGACCTGCGCGAGAATGAGCACGTGAAACTCACCGGGCCCGACCCGCTGACCCTGGAGATCCAGCAACTGGCATGAGCGGCGCAAACCTGCAAGTCGGCGAGGATGGGCGCCTGCGCCATTTCCTCAGCATCGAGGGCCTCAACCGGGGCCTGCTCACCGAAATCCTCGATACCGCGGAATCCTTTGCCGGGGTCACCGCGCAGACGGTCAAGAAAGTGCCGCTGCTGCGCGGCAAGACCATCGTCAACCTGTTCTTCGAAGCTAGCACCCGCA
>DATHUT010000300.1:0-3261 GCA_035462005.1 Gammaproteobacteria bacterium
CTGCGTCACGCCGCCCAATGTAATGCTGGAGGCGCGCCGCAAGGTGTACTGGCAGAAGGCCATTGATTAGTGCTTGGGAAGTCTTGATATCTCTAATAACGTCATTCCGGCGAAGGCCGGAATCCAGATTCCTCGCTACAAAGGCGGTTCTTGGAACCGGCCTTCATTGGAGTGACGGACGGTTAAGGGTCTGGACAGGCCTCTAGGGATTGTCATCCCGGGCGGTGTCATACAGATCCGGCCGCGTGGTGATCTCCGTCATGGTCGCTTCGATCCACTCCTCGGCCTGGTGCAGGATCTCCTGGGCCGATTTACCTTCCGGCTCGATGGGCGGGCCGAGGCGCACGGTGATGATGCCGGGGCGCTTGATGAAGCCGTGACGGGGCCAGAACTCGCCGGCATTGTGGGCCATGGGAACCACGGGTACGCCGGCACGTTCCGCCAGCAGGGCGCCGCCGACGCGATAGCGGCCCCGCTCCCCGGGCGCGATGCGGGTACCCTCGGGGAAGATCACCACCCAACGCTTCGCCGCGAGCCGCTGTTGCCCCTGCTCCACCACCTGCTCCACCGCTTTGCGCCCTGCGCCACGGTCGATGGCGATGGGATCCATCAGGGCCAGGCCCCAACCGAAGAAGGGAATACGTAGCAGCTCCCGTTTCAGTACCCAGGCCTGCATGGGAAAGATGCGTTGCAGGGCCAGGGTCTCCCAGGTGGACTGGTGCTTGGCCAGGATCACGCCGGGCTGGGCGGGAATATGTTCCACGCCCTCAACACGGCCCTTGAGGCGACAGGTAATCCACAACCAGGCGAGGTTGAGGCGCGCCCACTGAGTGATATAGGTATAGCGGACCTTAAAAGAAAAGGGATATAGCAATAAAGCAGTAATCGCAAAAAATATAGTAGACAGGAAAAATCCGATCCAGAACAGAAAAGATCGAATAAAAAGAATAGCTTCTGGCGGGTCCCCGGGGCGGCGTAGGGACAAGGGGGAGTTCTGGCTCACAGGGCGGCTTCCTGCTTGGCAGGGTCTTGCAACAGCAGGTCCACTACCCGGGCCAGGTGGCTGAAGCGCATCACGGGGGCATCGTGGCCGAGATCGGCCAGGGTTTGCTCTCCACGGCCGGTGCGTACCAGTACCGGGTCGGCCCCGGCCCGCGCGGCGGCGCGCAGGAAGTCGGCACCATCGCCGATGGCGAGAATGCCGCGCAATTCGACGCGATGGCGCTGCGCCAGGTCCTCGAACAGGCCGGGCGCCGGCAGGCGACAGGGGCAGTCCTGCTCTCGGCCATGGGGGCAGAAATACACCCCTTCCAGCACCCCGCCGGCCTCGGCAACGGCCAGGCTCAGCGTCCGTTGCCGGTGCTGGAGCAGGGCCGGATCGGGGCGTCCGTCGTCCACTGGCTGGCTGATGACCGCCACCCGGTAGCCGGCCCGGTTGAGCCGGGCGATGGCATCGAGGCTGCCGGGCAGGGCCTGCCAATCGGCGTCCGCCTGTGTGCCGCTGTCCTGGTCAATGACCCCTTCGCGTTCCAGAATCACCAGTTTCATCGTTCACATGTCCCGGAATTCGGACACCCGGATGCGGCCGTTGACCATACGTGACTCGCGCTGCATCAGTTTGTCCATCTTGTCCCAGAAGGCCGCTTTGAGGTCGAAGTCGGCGGCGATGGCGGTGCCGAGGAGCAGAATGAACAGGTCTGCCACCTCCTCCGCCAGCATCTCCTTGCGCTTGCCCTTGGTCACGCAGGAGGAGATCTCGCCCAGTTCCTCGGCCATGAGGGCGATGCGGTAGTTCAGCTCCTCGCCGCCGGTGTTCTTGAAGTCATGTTTGTCATGGAAGGCCTGCACGGCTTCCAGCATGGCCTGGTAGGAATCCTGCTTGTCCATGCTGATCACCTCCCGATGGTTGGTGGTATGTAGGAGCGGCCTTTGGCCGCGAACCCGTTTGTAGTGCCACCGTGCCTTCGCGGGCAGAGCCCGCTCCTACAGGGAACATGCGCGGTGGTACTAGCCCTGCAACCGCGACAAATCCGCCACGCGCAGGAACAGCGCCTCCAGGGAACCCAGCAGGGCCAGGCGGTTGGCGCGCAGCCCGGGTTCATCCGCCATCACCATTACCTCATCGAAGAAGCGATCCACGGGCGCGCGCAGGGTGGCCAGGCGCTGCAGGCCTTCCGTGTATTGGCCGGCATCGAACTGTGCACCCACGCTGACGGCCAGGCCGTCCAGGGCCTGGGCCAGTTCCCGTTCCGCGTCCTCGCGCAGCAGCCCCGCGTCGATACGTTCCGGTATGGCCTCCTCCGTCTTGCGCAGGATATTGCGGATGCGCTTGTTGGCGGCGGCCAGGCTGGGCGACTCCGCCAGCTGGCGGAATTCCTCCACGGCGCGCAGGCGCTGCTGGAAATCCAGCGGCCGGGTAGGCCGTCGCGCCAGCACGGCATCGAAGGTGTCAGTGGCGATACCGCTGTCCGCATAATAGCCGCGCAGCCGTTCCATCATATAGTCGAATACGGCATCCACCACCTGGCCGGCCTCCAGGTCGGCGGGCAGCAGGTCGGCGGCGCGCACCAGCAGGGCATGCAGATCCAGGTCGCGCTCGCCCTCGATGAGGATGCGCAGCACACCCAGGGCGGCGCGACGCAGGCCGAAGGGGTCCTTGTCGCCGCTGGGCGGCTGGCCGATGGCGAAGATGCCCACCAGGGAATCGAGCCGGTCCGCCAGGGCCAGGGCCTGGCCGGTGACATGGGCGGGCAGATCATCGCCGGCGAAACGCGGCCGGTACTGCTCGTCCAGGGCGACGGCCACCTCCTCCGGCTCGCCGTCGTGGCCGGCGTAATAGCGGCCCATGATGCCCTGCAGCTCGGGGAACTCGAACACCATCTGGGTGACCAGGTCGCACTTGGCCAGGGCGGCGGCGCGGCGCGCCAGGTCGGCGTTCCCGCCGATGGCGGCGGCAATGTGGCCGGCCAGTTCCGCCACCCGCTGCTGCTTGTCCGCCAGGGTGCCCAGGCGCTGCTGGAACACCATGGTCTGCAGTCGCGGGATACGGTCTTCCAGGCGTTGCTTGCGGTCCTGCGCCCAGAAGAAGGCGGCGTCGGCCAGGCGCGGGCGGATCACCCGCTCGTTGCCGGCGCGCACCTGGTCGGGATCGCGGCTGTCGAGGTTGGCGATGGTGATGAAATGGGGCAGCAGCCGGCCTTCATGGTCCACCACGGGGAAATACTTCTGGTGGTCCTGCATGCTGGAGATCAGCGCCTCGGC
>DATHUT010000301.1:0-8314 GCA_035462005.1 Gammaproteobacteria bacterium
GGCATGGAGACCAACATCTTCTTCATGTTCTACCTGTCGCTGACCTTCTTCCACTTCATGCACGTGATTATGGCCATGGTGATCCTGGCCGCCATCGTGCTCAAGGCCCGCAAGGGCGGCTACAGCGCCCATGACCACATGGGCGTGGAAACCGGCGCCTCCTACTGGCACATGATCGATCTGCTGTGGATCATTCTTTTTCCCCTGGTCTACGTCATCCGCTGAGGCAAGTCATGCAGAAAACCCAGGCATCGAACTACTGGATCCGTCCCTGCAGCTGGGTATTGCTGATCCTGCTTGCCCTGACTTTCGCCGCCTGGGGCGTCGGCCAGATGAAACTGGGGGGCCTGACCGTCGTATCCGCCATCCTGTTCTCGACCCTCGTGAAGGGGCAGATGGTGGTGGATTTCTTCATGGGCCTGATCCGGGTGCGCCCGTTCTGGCGTATCCTGATGTTCTCCTACCTGTTCACCGTCATTGCGCTGATCTGGGTGGCCTATTTCATCGGCCTGGACTGAACCCGCAGCACGAGGCAACCTGCCCGGCGGGCGGCATTCAGTTTCGTTTCAGGCCGGCGCGGCAGGCTGTCCGGGAATCCAGACATCGCACGGCCAAGGGGAGATACCATGACGACGTTTGCACGCATACTGTTCGCACTCAGCCTGCTGGGCGCGGGCCTGGTGGCCCAGGCCGAAGAAGAGGTAACCGTTGGCTTTCCCAAGGCGGGAACACGCCTGGTCTTCGACAGGACCCTGGGGGACCAGCGCGAGACGGTCACCTGGATCGTGATCGACGAGACAGCCCACCGGGGACGTACCGTGCTGCGTCTGATCAGCGATGTCGGTTTTGAATTCTACGATGCCGAAACCAAGAGCTGGGTGGCCACCATGCTGCATGACAGGCACCAGGAGGTCTCGCCCCACAACGGCCAGCTGTCCTCGCCCCTGTGGGTCGGCAAGTCCTGGGAGGCCAGGTTCCTGTATACGCGCCGTGATGGCAGCCAGGCCGAGCAGCATCGGACCTGGACGGTCGAGGCGCGGGAAACGGTCAGTGTGCCGGCCGGCAGCTTCGACAGCTTCCGGATCCGCTCCCAGGACGAGGCCCTGACGATTACCCTGTGGTATGCGCCGGAACTCGACTTCTACGTCAGGCGACTGACCGAAGGGGTGGTGCAGGCCGAACAGGTGCTGGTCGACTACCGGCTGCCATGACACAAGGACCCGGGTGGACCCGGGTTGCGCGGCTAGGCGGCCAGCCCCACCACCAGCTGCACCACCCCCCACAGGACGAGGATGAACAGCAGGGTGGCCCCCAGGCCGATGAGGATATAGGCAGCGGGCCGGCCCTGGGTGAAATCCTCCTCGTGCTTGCGACTGCTCTGCACACCGAAAAAACTGGCCAGTACACTGCCGGTGACCTTGAGCAGTGAAGGCGCCTTATCCTGCCGATCCACGCGATCCAAGTTGTATCCTCCTGTCGATTCCACCACGAGTCTACTCCCGGGCCGCCACCACGGCATCCCGGGTTCAAGTTCCGCCAGGTGACGCCGATACCTCTCTCCGCCTGAACAAGAAACAGCACGTAATATTGCTGACATATTACTGTAAATTTTGAACTTTATTCTGCGGTTGCAGGGAAGCCCGCGGGAATGGCCACAGTGTGCGCCATATCCGGCATCTAAGGGGGGCCCGGAATGCCATTGGTACTGATTCTCGATCAGGACGCCCAGCGTGCGTCTCATATATCGGATATTCTCCTTTCGATCGACCAGCACCTGACCATCGAGGTTTTCCAGAAGGCCGAGGCCGGGCTGGCCTGGCTGCACTGGCACGGCGCCGACATGATCATTGCCGATTCACGACTCCAGGGCGCCGAGGAGCATGTGCTCATCCAGCGGGTACGGGACCTGCCCAAGGGCGGTGAACTGCCCCTGCTGATGCTCACCGATCGCGACGACCATCCGGGTCGCCAGCGGGTACTGGAGTCCGGTGCCACGGATTTTCTCGCCAAGCCCGTGGACCGGCACGAATGCCTGGCCCGTTGTCGCAACCTGCTCACCCAGCGCAGCCAGGCCAAGATCATCCAGGAACGCGCCCGCTGGCTGGAAAAGCGCGTGGCCGAAGCCACGGCGGAGATCCGCGTACGTGAACACGAGACCCTGTTGCGCCTGGCCAAGGCCGGCGAGTACCGCGACGAGGAGACTGGCAATCACATCATCCGCATGGCCAAGTATTCGCGGCTCATTGCCGAGGAACTGGGCCTTTCCCGAGCCGAGTGTGACTGCATCGAGCTGGCCGCGCCCATGCATGACATCGGCAAGATCGGGATTCCCGATCACATCCTGCTCAAGCCCGGACGACTCACCCACGATGAAATGGAACTCATGAAGACCCATGCCCGCATCGGTTACGAGATCCTCAAGGACAGCCCGTCCCAGTACCTGCAGATGGGCGCCATCATCGCCCTGCATCACCATGAAAAATTCAACGGCACCGGTTATCCACAGGGCCTGGCGGGAGAGGAGATCCCCTTGCCCGCCCGCATCGTCGCCATCGCCGATGCCTATGACGCCCTGACCTCGGAACGCCCCTACAAGTCCGTGTGGTCCCCGCAGCAGGCTGTACACTATCTCAATGCCCAGAAGGGCATGCATTTCGACCCGCACTGCCTCGAGGCCTTCAATGCCCGACTGGATCACATCAACCGCATCCAGCACATGCTGGCGGACCAGCCGGAACACCACCGCCAGCAACAGCACTACTGACCCCCTGTAGGAGCGGCCTCTGGTCGCGAACGGTCGTGGCAAACCAACTTGTTCGCAGCCAGAGGCCGCTCCTACGGGGGGCAACAAAGTGCGCTACAAGGCAAGGCCGAATTCGCTACACTAGGCGCCATGACCAGCTTTCAGAACAGCACTGATTTCCGGCATGGCCAGGCGGGATGCCTGGGCGTGCTCATCACCAACCTCGGCACCCCCGACGCCCCCACGCCCAAGGCCCTGCGCCGCTACCTGGCCCAGTTCCTGTGGGACCCGCGCGTGGTGGAGACGCCGCGTCCCCTGTGGTGGCTGATCCTGCACGGCGTCATCCTGCGCATTCGCCCCGCGCGCGCCGCACGCGCCTACCAGACGGTGTGGAGCGAGGCCGGCTCACCGTTACTGCAGTTCTCCCGTCAGCAGGAGGCCGCCCTCCGCGCGAGCCTGCAACATGCCCTGCCCGGGCCGGTGCAGGTGGCCCTGGGCATGCGCTACGGCAATCCTTCCATTGAACAGGGCCTGGAGGAGCTGCGCCAGGCCGGTGCCCGCCGCATCCTGGTATTGCCCCTCTATCCCCAGTACTCGGCCACCACCAGCGCCTCCACCCTGGATGCCGTGAGTGACGTGCTGCGCCGCTGGCGCTGGGTACCGGACCTGCGTTTCGTCTCCCACTATCCCGATGACCCCGGCTATATCCAGGCACTCGCCAACAGCATCCGCGAGCATCGCGCGACCCACGGCGACGCCGACCGTCTGCTGTTCTCGTTTCACGGCATCCCCAAGCGCTACCTGCTCAATGGGGATCCCTATCATTGTGAATGCCACAAGACCGCGCGCCTGGTGGCAGAAGCACTCGGTCTCGAAGCGGAACGACACCAGCTGGTGTTCCAGTCCCGTTTCGGCCGCGAGGAATGGCTGCAACCCTACTGTGACAAGACCCTGCAGGCCCTGCCTGGCCAAGGGGTGAAATCGGTGCAGGTGGTGTGCCCCGGGTTTTCCGCCGATTGCCTGGAAACCCTGGAGGAGATCGCCGAACAAAACCGTGAACTGTTCCTGCAGGCCGGTGGTGAGCGCTTCGAATACATCCCCGCCCTGAATGCCCGCGAGGATCATATCCAGGCCCTGACCAACCTGATCCTGCGACATGCCCAGGGCTGGCCCGAAGCGGCCTCCGACTGGGATGCCGCCCGGCTTGCCCGCGAATCCCAGGAGACCCTGGCCCGGGCCAGGGCCCTCGGTGCCGAGCGCTGAAACCATGGGCGCTCCATCCTCGAGGCCCATCATCGGGGTCAGCAGTTGCCTGCTCGGACAGCGGGTACGCTACGACGGTGGCCACAAACGGGAGGCGTTCGTGGTGGAGGATCTGGCAGTCCGCTTCGAGTTGCTGCCCATTTGTCCGGAAATGGCCATCGGCATGGGCGTGCCGCGCCCGCCACTCCAGCTGGTACTGGAAGCCGATGGCATCCACGCCCGGGGTGTGAACGACCCCGACCTGGATGTGACCGACCGGCTCCTGGTCTTCGCCCGCCAGACCCTCCCCGGACTTTCTCACTTGTGCGGCTATGTGTTCAAGGCCCGCTCACCCAGTTGCGGGGTCGGCAGCACCCCGGTGCTCGTCCCCGGCCATCCGTCGCATGAGGACAGCGGCCTGTTTGCCGCGGCGTTGCAAGCCGCCTTCCCCCTCCTGCCCGTAGAGCAGGAGGACCGCCTGCGCGATCCTGCCTTGCGGGACCTGTTTCTGGAACGGGTGTACGCCTGCGAGCAGCGCCTTCATTCCCGGCAGCGCGACCAGGAACGGGACTCGGGCATAAATCCATGAGATCCGGATGGCTTTTCCATGCCGCGTCCAGGCGGCCTGGCCCTACGTATTGACTATACTTATTTTTCCAGCCGTACATAATAAGTATCCGCATCACACGGGAGGATGGCCGTGACACCAACACGCTGCCAGGAGATCATCGAGGCCATCGGGCAGGCGGGGGATGTAGAAGCCATCCACGGGGTGTGTGCCGATCTCACCCGGGAATGCGGCTTCGAGCAGTTCATCTACGCCGCCAGCGTACCCACCTCCTTCGTAAAACCCTCGCTGATCATCATCAGCGGCTATGCCCGGGAATGGCGCGAGCATTACAACAATCAGCACTACATGGGCGTGGACCCCACGGTGGCCTGGTGTGCCCACAATATACTGCCCCTGAACTGGGTACACCTGGAAGCGGATGCCCATGGCAACCCGCAACTGAACCGGTTCATGAACGACGCCCGGGATTTCGGCCTCAGCAGCGGCGTAAGTTTCCCCATCCATACGGCGCAGGGCGATTCGGCCATGCTGAGCCTGGCCAGTCCCGAACAGCATGGCAAAGCGCAGCCACGCATCGTCGAGGCCATGCCCTATGGCCAGCTGTTTACCGCCTACCTCCATGAAACGGTACGTCGCGTGTTCGCCGACCAGATGTTGCCGGTCTCCCGCGCGGACCTGACCCCGCGGGAACAGGAATGCCTGCTCTGGGTCACGGAGGGCAAGACCACCTGGGAAACCTCGCAGATCCTAAACATCTCCGAACGCACCGTGACCTTCCACCTGCAGAACACCGTCGAGAAGCTCGGCGTGGTCAACCGCCAGCAGGCCGTGGCCCGCGCCGTGGCCATGGGGATCATTCGCCCTCAATTCAATTGAAGATGCAAGCCAGGTGATGCTGTATACCTGATTGCGGGACGCCGTAAATACATGCCCCAGGGCACCTTCTCGACCGCTGCGCGGTCTCACCTTGTCCCTGTAGGCTTGACGGCCGCATCCCTGCGGCCGATACCCGCCATCAGGTATACAGCATCACCTGGCCCCAACCACAAAGAAACCCAGCCCCGCCAACTGTAGGATCCTACAGTTACCCTGCACCCCCTCTTCGTCGTGTACTGGCCCCCTATCCTACTGGAGGGTACAACGATGAGTCAGATACTGATGGCAGGTGGCGATCAACCCCGTTTCGATCCCGCAACCCTGGAACACATGTTCGCGTTCCGACACCACATCTTCCATGATCGACTGGGCTGGGATGTCACCAGCGATCGCGGGCTGGAATACGATCATTTCGACCAGCTCGATCCGGTATACCTGCTGGCCCGCGACGGCCAACAGCGCGTCGAAGGCTGCTGGCGCATACTGCCCACCACCGGACCCTACATGCTGCGGGATACCTTCCCCCAACTCCTCGGTGACACACCGGCACCCTGCGCACCCGGCGTGTGGGAGTTGAGTCGTTTTGCCGTGGAACCGGGTGACAGCGTATGCAGCCAGGCCCGCCTCAACCAGGTTGCCATGGACATGATGCGCCGTGCCTATGAATTCGCCATCGAGCATCACATCAGTCACTACGTCACCGTAACCAGCGTCGCCCTCGAGCGGCTCATGAAGGCCGGCGGCATTCCGCTGATACGACTCGGTGACGGCAAAGCCCAGCGGATCGGAAAAGTGCTTACCGTGGCCTGCTGGATCGCCATCGACGAACCCCTGCACCAGGCACTCTACCCTGCACAGGAAGTCGCCGGTACACGGCATGCAGCATGAAGGTCCTGGTCCTTGGCGACCTCGAGCAGGCGCGCGCCCTGCTCGAGCCTGAGAGTAAAGAGGCGCGCACGGTTTTCCATTGCAGGAAGGATATCCGGGTCACCCGATCGTTCAGCCCGATCGACCCGCCCGACTGGATCCTCATTGAAGAGAAGGTAATGCCAGGGAAAGGCATACCCTTACTCCAGTCCCTTTTGGCAATGGATTTTTATACCCAGCCTGACCCCGCTTGCGCCACCTGCCGCCTGGAGCGGGACCAACGGGGCCAGGTACGGCTGCATTGTGGCTTGCGTCAGCAACACGCACCGTCACATTCCGGACGCAGGGGGGATCCCCTGCAGGGCGAGGCCGCCATCTGCTTCGAATACCAGGCGCCCCTGCGACGACATGGCAACTGATTGGCGCTGACGCGAGATGAAACCGGAATCCATCCAGGAGAACAGCATCAAGGATCAGGATAGGGATATCGGGGAGGTTCTGCAGAGAATACTGGCGCCCCGAGGTGAGGACATAAATACGATGCCGGACCTTGCCATTGGCGGGGATATCCAGTCATGTGACCAGGCTGGCTTTGGCGCACGCCTCCAGCAAGCCCTGTTTCGTGCGGATCGCATGCAGCAGTCCTTTGTGCTGGTACTGCTGCGAATACGCCCCAACTCACCCTTCCCGGGATGCGCCACACTGGCTCTGCAACGCATTCGCGCCAATCTGCGCAAGAGTGATTCATTGCTGCAATACGGTACGGAAAATTTCGCCATATTGCTGGACGGTATCCAGGACCCGGGCTCGATCAGCTTCGCTGTGGAAAAGATCATCCATAGCCTGGAGCCGGAGTTTCCACGCAAAAAAGGACATATACAGATCGACGTGCGCGCGGGGATCAGCGTCTTTCCCGAGGACGGATATCTTGCCGAATCACTGTGGGCAGCGGCGGAATCCGCCCTGCTCGACACCACCATCGATGGCAGAAACCGGGTGCGTTTCGCCAGTGCGCGGCGAGACCACTATGCCCGCGAGCGGCTGGAACTCTGCACCGCCCTGTACCATGGTTTGCGCAACCGGGAATTCGAAATCCACTACCAACCCATTGTCGATACCCAGTCAGGAACCGTGCGCAATGTGGAGCTGTTGCTGCGCTGGAGACATCAACAACGCGGGCTGCAGCCAACGGAACGCTTCCTGTGGTTGCTGGAGGAAACCGGGATCATCGTCCCCGTGGGGGAATGGTTGCTGGATATGGCCTTGCGCCATGCCAGGCAACTCCGCAAGGCGGGCCACAAGGATATTCGCTTGAGCATCAACCTGTCCGAGCACCAGATTCTTGAAGCGGGATTTATCGAAAAACTGGAATGGATGCTGAACGACAAGGGACTGGACCCGGATATGCTCGGGTTCGAATGCAAGGAAACGGTGTTGATCCGCAATCTGGATGCCATGCGGGAGACCCTGTTACGTCTGAAGGAACTTTCCATACCTCTTTGCGTCGATCGCTTCAGCGGAAACAATCACGCCCTGTCGGAACTGATGCACCTGCCGCTGGGAGGTCTGAAGATCGACCGCAAGCTGATCCGTCGACTGCCCTTCGACCGTACCAGCATGGCCATTACCGGCGGCATACTTGCCTTCACGAACTGTATGGGAATTCGCGCCACCGCCTGCGGCGTGGAAAACTTGGGTCAGATGAAATTCCTGCGCGAACACTCCTGCCAACTGGCGCAGGGCAACCTCATCGCCCGCCCCATGCCCTTCATCGAACTGGAACAATGGCTGCCCAACTAGCCAACATAGTGGGTCAGCTTTTTCTTTTCTCCGCCTGATCCTCGTAGGCCTGCTGCTTGGCGTTCAGACGACGCAGGAATTCCTTCATGATGACACGGTACAGGTCCTGCTTCAGCGCGCAGTCCTCCACCTCGGAATCCAGGCTGGGGTTGTCATTGATCTCGATGACATAGAGATCCTGCCCGTTCTGCTTGATATCCACGCCATACAAGCCG
>DATHUT010000302.1:0-16267 GCA_035462005.1 Gammaproteobacteria bacterium
CACCGCGACGTCAATCACGGCTTCGCCGACCAGCTCAACGAAAAATAAACTTCCCCCGTTATTGCCGATGACAGCTCGGCCAATCCATCCGCACCACAAGTCTGGTATTGTCATATTGGCACACGCCATCATGATGGATTGACCGGGCTTTCCGGAGTGAATTCATTACATCGTTCGATTGGTCAGGGAGGGAGCATGTATGCAAGTACAAATCAACACAGATCGAAACATCGGGAGTTCCAGCTTAAGTGAGAGTCTGGAACCGCAACTGCGTCAAGGCTTGAGCATCTACGAGGACAAGATCACGCGCCTCGAGGTTCACCTGCGGGATGACAATGCCCACAAGACCGGTCCGGCAGACAAGACCTGCACCTTGGAGGCCCGCTTGGCCGGCCTGCAACCCATTGCTGTCGATCACACCGCTGATTCGGTAACCGCTGCGACCACTGGGGCGTTGCAAAAGCTGCGCAGCGCGCTCGAGAGTACACTGGGCAAGCTCGGCAGACGCTAGGCTATAATCGCTTCAACAAAACGTACACCGCCCCTGTGCCGCCATCCACGGGGCGGGCGGTGGCGAAGGCCAGTACCTCGTCGCGCTGCCGCAACCAGCCATCCACCTTGCCCTTGAGGACCGGCCCCTGGTTCCGGGAGCCGCGGCCCTTGCCGTGGATGATGCGTACGCAGCGTAAGTGGCGTAGCCGGCATTGGTAGAGAAACTCGCTCACGGCCTGGCGGGCAATGGGTACATTCATACCGTGCAGGTCCAGTTCCGCGCCCACCGAGAACTGGCCGCGGCGCAGTTTCCGCAACAGCTGGTGTTGCAGCCCCGGGCGTGCGAAACCCAACTCCTCGCCGGTGTCCATTTCCCAGGGTTCGAACAGGTCCGAGAGGGCGTCCTGCAGTACGGCGCGTTCGTCGGCCAGGGCGAAGCGCGGGCGCGGGGTGGGGCGACGGGTGGTGGCGGATACCCGGTCGCTGTCCACAGGGGTGACGGGGCCGACGCTGGCGCGGAACAGGGCACGGTCTTCCGGGCTGAGGGGGGATTTCTTGCTGGACATGGTGGGATAGTGATGGGCCGGAAGTAAGGCCAGCATACTTGCGTGGTTGCGTGCTGCCAAGCGGGGTTATCGGCCTTGAGACCGACAGGATCCGGTGCCGGGAAACAGGGTCGCCAGTCGTTCCAGGGGCTGGGAGAACCGCGGCAGTTCCCGTATAGTACTGGTCTGCATGAAAAAAACAGGCGGTCCGGGGACCGGGCCGAGGCCATGAGAATTCTGATCAGTAACGACGATGGTTATACGGCGCCCGGGATACGTTGTCTCGCCGAGGCACTTGCCACCATGGGCACCGTGACCCTGGTGGCCCCGGACCGTGACCGCAGTGGTGCTTCCAATTCCCTCACACTCACCAACCCCATCCGGGCCACAGAGGTGGAGGAGCGGGTCTATAGCGTGGACGGCACACCCACCGATTGCGTGCACCTGGCCATCACTGGTCTGCTGGGCGAGGACCCGGATATCGTGGTGTCGGGCATCAACGCCGGCGCCAACCTCGGAGACGATGTGATCTATTCCGGTACCGTGGCGGCTGCCATGGAAGGTCGTTTCCTCGGTCTGCCGGCGATTGCCGTGTCACTGGCTTCCCATACCCCCACCCATTACTCCACGGCGGCACGGGTGGTGCTGGAACTGGTCAGCCGTCTGACGGTGGATCCGCTGCCGGCGGACACCATCCTCAACGTCAATGTGCCGGATGTCCCCTGGGACGAGCTCCAGGGATTCAGCGCCACGCGCCTGGGCCACCGCCACAAGGCGGAGCCGGTGGTACGTGCCCAGGATCCGCGTGGTCGGCCCATCTACTGGGTGGGACCTTCCGGACCCGAGCAGGACGCGGGACCGGGCACCGATTTCCATGCCATCCGCAACAGCCATGTCTCCATTACGCCGATCCAGGTGGATCTCACCCGCCACGATGCCATCGACAAGGTGGCGAGCTGGCTGGGCACGCGGGCCTGATCGGTACACCATGCATAACGGCAACCGCGGTATCGGCATGACCTCCCAGCGCACGCGCGACCGGCTGGTGGAGCGGCTGCGCGAGGAAGGCATCCGGAACAATGCCGTGCTGGAGGTGATTCGTGCCACCCCTCGCCACCTGTTCGTCGACGAGGCCCTGGACAGTCGTGCCTACGAGGACACCGCCCTGCCCATCGGCCATGGCCAGACCATCTCGCAGCCCTACATCGTGGCACGCATGACGGAGCTGGTGATCGCGAAACGGCCGCAGAAGGTGCTGGAGGTGGGTACCGGCTCCGGCTACCAGGCGGCGGTGCTGGCGCAGTTGGTACCCAAGGTCTACACCACCGAACGTATCGAGGCCCTGGCGACCCAGGCACGCCAGCGCTTCCGGCAGCTTGGCCTGCGCAATGTGCGTGCTACCCGCAGTGACGGCACCATGGGTCTGCCCGACTTCGCACCCTATGACGCCATTATCGTTACGGCCGGAGGCGAGGCGGTGCCCGAGGCCCTGCTGCAACAGCTGGCGCCCGGTGGTCGATTGGTTATGCCGGTCGGCGGCCGGGACTACCAGGTGCTGACCCTGGTTGAGCACACCGAGGAGGGCTTCGTGCGCGAAACCCTGGAGCCAGTGGTGTTCGTGCCCCTGATCGGCGGCATCAGCTGATGACCCTGTTCACGAGCCTGTATGACCGGATGATGCACTGGGCACGCCATCGTCATGCGGCCTGGTACCTGGGTGGACTGAGCTTCGCTGAGTCCTCTTTTTTCCCCATTCCGCCCGATGTGATGCTGGCCCCCATGAGTCTTGCCCAACCGAGACGGGCCTGGTTCTTTGCGCTCATTACCACGCTGACGTCCGTGGCCGGCGGCATACTGGGTTACGCCATCGGTCATTTCGCCCTGGAATGGCTGGCACCATTGATCAATGAAGGCGGGCGCTGGCACGATCATTACCAGCATGCCCTGGCCTGGTTTGCCGCGTGGGGATTCTGGGCGGTGTTCCTGGCCGGCTTCTCGCCCATCCCCTACAAGGTTTTCACCATCACCGCCGGCGCCCTGGCCATGCCGCTGTTGCCCTTCGTGATGGCGTCCTTCATCGGGCGCGGCTTGCGATTCTTCATGGTGGCGGGCCTGCTGGCCTGGGGCGGTCCACGCATGGAGGCCATACTGCGCCGCTACGTGGAATGGCTGGGATGGCTGCTGGTGGTGTTGGCGATTGTGGCATACCTGGTGGTGCGTAATTCGTGATAGGGTCTTAACGTCTTTCTTCCAGGGATAGCCGGGGCGCGAATTCGGGAGCTACAGATCAGAACTGCCTCAGGTTGTCGGGAACCTAATGTTGAAACGTACCATCACTGCACATCGAGTTCTCCTGGTACTGTTGCTTGGCCTTTCATTGACGTGGCTGATCGGCTGCAGCAATGTCGCGCAACCCCCGATCACCGATCGCAGTGCGGGTCCGGCCTGGACACCGGACAGCCATCGCGTGCGCCCTGGTGAAACCCTGTATTCCATCGCCTTCCAGTACGGCATGCGCTATGAAACACTGGCGCAGTGGAATGGCTTGCGTTCGCCTTACACCATCAAGGTGGGGCAGACCCTGCGACTGAAGCCATCCACGGCACCAACACGCGCACCTTCCCGCAGCAGTTCCAGTACATCAGCATCTTCTGATTCTGTGAAGCGACCTCCCGCCAAGACGGCTTCACGGCCTGCACCCTCGCCGCCGGCGGTGCAGAAAACCTCGTCAATTATCTGGCAATGGCCTACGCAAGGGCCGATTCTGCGTACATTTCAGGGGAATAGCCACGGCAAGAAAGGTATAGAGATCGGTGGCGGACGTGGCCAGGCGGTGCGGGCCGCAGCACCGGGACGCGTGGTCTATGCGGGCAGTGGACTTGTCGGTTACGGCAGGCTTATCATCATCAAGCACGACGCACGTTTTCTTAGTGCCTATGGCTTTAACGATAAGTTGTTTGTCCAAGAAGGGTCACAGGTCCATGCAGGTCAGGTGATCGCGGAAATGGGCAGTAGTGGCACCAACCGTGTGCAACTCCATTTCGAGATTCGCAGGGATGGAAAGCCGGTTGATCCACTGCAATACCTGCCAAAACGCTAATCGTTACGGCACTGGTCAAGAATGGTTGTGGAGTGGAGGATACGGTCCGCCAAATCTTCAGAAGAGGCGGCGGAAATACACGCAACAGGGTTGTAGCGAGGTGGATCATGCCCAAGACCAGCAAGATCTCCAATCGAAAGGATGCCGACCGTTTTCAACGGCCCCCCATGCCGGCATCCGCGTTTGAAGATGATGAGGATGTCGTCGAGACCGTGAGTCACGACGTCGAAGCCGAAACCGAAACCAATGCCCGGGAAACGGTATATGCCGCCGGGGAACATCCCGATAATCATCCCGATGCGACGCGACTCTATCTGAGCGAAATCGGGTTTTCCCCGCTGCTGAGCGCCGAGGAAGAGGTGTATTACTCACGCCTCGCGCAAAAAGGCGTGGAATCCGGCCGTCGTCGCATGATTGAAAGCAATCTGCGTTTGGTGGTGAAGATTGCTCGCCGATATATGAATCGTGGCCTTGCCCTGCTGGACCTGATCGAGGAGGGTAACCTGGGTTTGATTCGTGCGGTGGAGAAGTTCGATCCCGAGCGGGGCTTCCGCTTCTCCACCTATGCCACCTGGTGGATCCGCCAGACCATCGAGCGGGCTATCATGAATCAGACCCGCACCATTCGACTGCCCATCCATGTGGTGAAGGAACTCAACGGCTATTTGCGTACCGCACGACAACTGGCCCAGCAGCTCGATCATGAACCCAAGGCGGAAGAAATCGCGGCGGTGACCAACAAGCCTGTCGCGGATGTGAAGCGCATGCTGGGGTTCAATGAACGGGTTACGTCCGTCGATATTCCCATTGGCCGGGACTCGGGTAAATCCGTCATCGATTCGGTACCCGACGAGAACAACCCGGATCCATCCGAACAACTGATGGACGAGGATGTGCTATCCAACCTGGACACCTGGGTGGACCAGCTCAGTGCCAAGCAGCGTGAGGTACTGGAGCGCCGTTTCGGCCTGCACGGCTACAAGGTCTCCACCCTGGAAGAAGTGGGCAGTGAGATCGGCGTGACCCGGGAACGAGTGCGGCAGATCCAGATGGACGCCCTGAAACGGCTGCGGGAAATTATGGAGAACGAAGGTTTTTCCTCCGACGCACTGTTCTCCTGAGTCTCTTACTCGATCATAAACAACGCCGCCACCACTCGCCGGCCTTCACCCAGCAGGATGTTGTAGGTCCGGCAGGCGGCGGCGGTGTCCATCACCTCCATGCCGATGCCCCGTTGCAGGAATACCGCCATGCAGTCCGGGGCCGGAAAACGCAACCGTGCGCCCGTGCCCAGCAGCAGGATTTCCGGCTCCAGGCCCCATAGCGCCTCCAGGTGCGCCGGCTGCAATTCCATAAAACCCGGTGCCCAATCGGGGATCAGTCGGTCAGCGGTCACCACTACATGGCGATCGACAATGTGTTCATTGACCACGATCCGCCCCTGTTCATAGGCGCGGATACTGTTCTGGTCGGGCAAATGGTCCTGAGCAAATCGCATCCCGCAACCTTACCCAATCGGGGTCAGGTCTTGCAATCCAGTACTGGTTTCCGAGGACAGGGATGCACCATAGTATTTGTGCTGGATTGCAAGACCTGAGCACGGTACTTCGGATAGTATTCCCCGCATGCAACCCGATGAAGACCGTAAACGCCGTGATTTCATCCTCGGCAACCTGATCCTGGGCCTCGCGGCCCTTATCCTGTTGTTCATGGGGCCGCTGTGGGAGCACCTGGGCGTCTGGGCGCTGATCCTGTGGATGGCACTTGCCGCCTTCGGTGTGTACCTCATCACCAAGGACAAGGACCAGCACCCGGGTCCCCCCCTGTAGGAGCGGGGCTCAGCCCGCGAACGGGAGTGCCACCGGCCCTTCGCGGCCGAAGGGCGCTCCTACGGGAAGCATACGCGGCTGATTGGCACCTGCTGCGACGATTTTCGCGGCCACATCTTGTGTCCGGGGCGCAATTTCAGTAATGTGGCTTGTTTGACTCTATGTCATTGTTTAACCTTCTGTAACCGCTGCCCCGAGTGCCAAATTGAACGACGAATTCGCCAGAATCAAGCGCCTCCCGCCCTATGTGTTCAACATCGTCAATGAGTTGAAGGCCAAGGCCCGCGCGCGCGGGGAGGACATCATCGATTTCGGCATGGGCAATCCCGACCGGCCGACACCTCAGCACATCGTCGACAAACTGGTCGAGGCGGCTCAGCGCGGTGACACCCACCGCTATTCGGTGTCGCGCGGCATCCCGCGCCTGCGCCGGGCCATCTGCACCTGGTACAAGCGCCGCTTCGACGTGGACCTGGACCCAGAGACCCAGGCCATCGTCACCATCGGTTCCAAGGAGGGCCTGGCCCACCTGGCCCTGGCCACCATGGGGCCGGGTGACGCGGTGCTGGTGCCCAATCCCGCCTATCCCATCCATCCGTACGGTTTCGTGATTTCCGGCGCCGATATTCGTCATGTACCCATGATCGAGGGGGTCGATTTCTTCGAGGCACTGGAAAAGGCCATCAAGGATTCCTGGCCCAAGCCCAAGATGCTGGTGCTGAATTTCCCCGGCAACCCCACCACCCAGTGCGTGGATCTGGACTTCTTCGAACGTGTGATCGCCATTGCCCGCGAGCACAGCATCTGGGTGGTGCACGACATCGCCTACGCCGACCTGGTGTTCGATGGCTACGTGGCACCCTCCATTCTGCAGGTGCCCGGCGCGACGGACGTGGCGGTGGAGTTCTACAGCCTGTCCAAGAGCTACAACATGCCGGGCTGGCGCGTCGGCTTCATGTGCGGCAACAAGACCCTGGTGGCGGCCCTGGCACGCATGAAGTCCTACCTGGACTACGGCACCTTCACGCCCATCCAGGTGGCGGCCATCACCGCCCTGGAAGGCCCGCAGGAGTGTGTTCGGGAGATCGCCGCCGTCTATGAAAGCCGCCGCGACGTACTGTGCGATGGCCTCAACGCGCTGGGCTGGAAGGTGGAAAAGCCCAAGGCCACCATGTTCGTGTGGGCACCCATTCCTGAACAATACCGGCACCTGGGATCGCTGGAATTCTCCAAACGCCTGCTGGCCGAGGCCAAAGTGGCGGTGGCGCCGGGTATCGGCTTCGGCGACTATGGAGACACCCATGTGCGTTTCGGCCTGATCGAAAACGAGCACCGTACCCGCCAGGCGGTGCGCTGCATCCGTGAAATGTTCCGCAGGGACGAAAAACAGAAGAAAGTCTCCGGAGGAGAATGAGCTTGAAACCCGTCAACGTAGGACTCCTGGGACTCGGCACCGTCGGTGGCGGCACCTTCAACGTGCTGTCCCGCAATGCCGAGGAAATCACCCGTCGTGCCGGTCGTGGCATCCGCATCAGCCACGCGGCCGCCCGCGACTACGATCCCGCGCGCCTGTCCGGCATCGAAAACATCCAGGTCAGTGATGATGCCTTCCAGGTGGTGGACAATCCCGAGGTGGACATCGTCGTGGAACTGATCGGCGGCTACAGTCCGGCAAAGGAGCTGGTGCTCAAGGCCATCGAGAACGGCAAGCACGTGGTCACCGCCAACAAGGCACTGATCGCCCTGCACGGCAACGAGATCTTTGCCGCCGCTCAGAAAAAGGGTGTGATGGTAGCCTTCGAGGCCGCCGTGGCCGGCGGCATTCCCATCATCAAGGCCATCCGCGAGGGCCTGGCCGCCAACCAGATCGAATGGCTGTGCGGCATCATCAACGGCACCGGCAACTTTATTCTCACCGAGATGCGCGACAAGGGCCGCGACTTCGATGACGTGCTCAAGGAAGCCCAGGCATTGGGCTATGCGGAGGCCGACCCCACCTTCGACGTGGAGGGCATCGACGCCGCCCACAAGCTCACCATCCTGGCTTCGCTGGCCTTCGGTATTCCGCTGCAGTTCAAGAAGACCTACACCGAGGGCATTACCAACATCACCCGCGACGATGTCGCCTATGCCGAGGAATTGGGATACCGCATCAAACACCTGGGCTTCTCGCGCCGTACCCCCAACGGTGTGGAACTGCGTGTGCACCCGACCCTGATCCCCGAGCGACGCCTGATCGCCAACGTGGATGGCGTGATGAACGCCGTGCTGGTGAAGGGCGATGCCGTGGGTCCGACACTGTACTACGGCGCCGGCGCGGGTGCCGAACCCACGGCCTCCGCCGTGGTGGCCGATATCATCGACGTGGTGCGCACCCTTACCGCCGACCCGGAAAACCGCGTGCCGCACCTGGCCTTCCAGCCCGGTGCGCTGGCGGACCTGCCCATCCTGCCCATGGAAGAGGTGGAAACCGCCTACTACCTGCGCATGCTGGCCGTGGACCGTCCCGGTGTGCTGGCCGATGTGACACGCATCCTCGGCGATCTCGGCATCAGCATCGAGGCCATCATCCAGAAGGAACCGGCCGAGGATGCCACCGACGTGCCGGTGATCATGCTCACCCGCCGCGTGCGGGAGCAACAGATGAACCAGGCCATCGCCCGCATCGAGGCGCTGGATGCCCTGCATGGCCCGGTCACACGTATCCGGGTGGAGCACCTGGACGCGTAGTAGGCACCATGTTTCGACATGCCCCTGTGGAGCGGCCTCTGGCCGCGAACGGCTTCGCGGCCAGAGGCCGCTCCTACAGTGTAAAATAGAGTAATTGAACCCGTATTCTCATTCTTAATTGACCAGGATAGCCACCATGCCCTTCCGTCCCCGCTATACCGGCCTCATCGACAAGTACCGCGATCGCCTGCCCGTGCACGACGACACGCGCATCATCAGCCTCGGCGAGGGCAACACCCCGCTGATCCGCCTGAACAACATCCCGCGCGAGATCGGCAAGGAAGTGGACATCTACGTCAAGTATGAAGGCCTCAATCCAACCGGTTCGTTCAAAGACCGCGGCATGACCATGGCTGTGACCAAGGCAGTGGAAGAGGGCAGCCGCGCGGTCATCTGCGCCTCCACGGGCAACACCTCGGCCGCGGCGGCCGCCTACGCCGCACGTGCCGGCATTACCGCCTTCGTACTCATCCCCGAGGGCAAGATCGCCATGGGCAAGCTGGCCCAGGCCATGATGCACGGTTCCGTGGTGCTGCAGATCCGCGGCAACTTCGATGCCGGCATGCGCCTGGTGAAAGAAGTGGCCGCTGAGGCCCCGGTGACCATCGTCAACTCCATCAATCCTTATCGCCTGCAAGGCCAGAAGACGGCCGCCTTCGAGATCATCGAGGAGCTCGGCCGCGCCCCCGACTATCACTGCCTACCGGTCGGTAATGCCGGCAATATCACCGCCCACTGGATCGGGTATTGCGAGTATTCCGCCGCTTCCGGTGACCATGTCACCGAGGCCTGCACCTTCTGCAATGGGCACTGCACCTACGCCGGCGGCGCTATCGTCGGCAACCGGCCGAAGATGGTGGGTTACCAGGCATCCGGTTCCGCGCCCTTCATGCGTGGCCACATGGTGGACGATCCTGACACTGTCGCCACCGCCATTCGCATCGGCCATCCCCAGTCCTGGGACCAGGCCTGGAAGGTGCGCGAGGAATCGGGCGGCTGGTTCGATGAATGCAGCGACGAGGAAATCCTCGCCGCGCAGAAATTGCTGGCGCGCAAGGAAGGGGTGTTCTGCGAACCGGCTTCCGCAGCCTCCCTGGCCGGCGCCCTGCGTGATATCAAATCCGGCAAGATCCCCGAGGGCAGCTCCGTGGTCTGTACCCTGACGGGCAATGGTCTCAAGGATCCGGACACCGCCATCGCCCAGAGCCAGGGTGGGGTGGTCACCATCGATGCCGCCCTGGAACCGGTGAAGGCCGCCATTCTCGGCAATATGAAATAAGCCTTTCATCCGCATGGTGCTTGTCCACTCCGTGTTATCCCCGCGCATGCGGGGATGACGAGATGAGACGGAAAGGGGAGCTGTTCATGGTGCCGTCGCAAATCACCCTGGTGGTGCCCGGCCTGCTCGGTCCATTTCCCAACGCGATCGGCGATTTCCAAGCTGTCCCCCACGTGCCGGGCTTGCTGGGCTTGCTGAACAATGCGCGTGCGGTTCCCAGTAGTGACGAGGGTCTGGAGACATGGCTGTGCAAACGCTTCGGTTTGCAACAGCCTGTATCCGGCGACTGGCCCATGGCGCCCCTCGAGGCGGCGTTGGAACTGGGGGATGCGGGACCCTATTACTGGCTGCGTGCCGATCCAGTGCATTTGCGCGCCGACCGTAGCCGCCTGGTCCTGTTCGGTCCCGAGGTCCTGGCGATTCGCCAGGAAGAGGCCGATGCCCTGGCGGAGAGTTTCAATGCCCTGTATCAGCCCGATGGACTGCAGCTGTACACGCCCACCCCGAATCGCTGGTACCTGCGCCTGGCGCATGCGCCGCGCCTGTCCACTACGCCGCTGCCGGATGTCATCGGCCGGGATATCGACCGCCATCTGCCGCGTGGTGAGGATGCCGCTCCCTGGCATGCGCGCTTGAATGAAATCCAGATGCTGTTCCATGCCCATGCCTTGAATGAACGGCGTGCGGAGCAGGGGATGACCACCATCAACAGCCTGTGGCTCTGGGGTGGGGGACGGATGCCGGCTTCATTGCAGGCGCAGGATGCCTGGGTGTGCAGCGACGACCCGCTGGCCCGGGCGCTGGCGCAAGCCGCCAAGGTACCACTGCTGGACTCGGACGGAGACCTGGAGCACTGGTTGCCCGCCGCACTGGAAGAGGGGCACGGACTGGTGGTACTAAGCGGCTGTCGCCAGGCGCAGCAGTATGGCGATAGGCAGGAGTGGGGCGAACGGCTCCAGGAACTGGAACGGCAGTGGTGGGCACCCTTGCAAGCAATGCGCGCCCAGGGCCGTCTGCAGCGCCTCATGCTTCAGGCCCCGCCGGGTGCGGCGTATCATATCGGCGCACCACGTTGGTGGGAGCGGCTGCGCCGGCCGCGGCCACTGCGGCAGTACCTGGCTTCATGACCGAATACTGTAGGAGCGGCCTTTGGCCGCGAACATGGTTGGCAAGCAAATTCGCGGCCAGAGGCCGCTCCTACCATCTACTCAAGTACAGGCAGACGACATGAGTCATCGCATCGTGCGCCGTCCCATCGACCCGGAGGCGGCGCGACGTTTCCCCGACCTGCATCCCGTGCTGGGGCGAATCTATGCCGCGCGCCAGGTCGCCACTCCGATGGAACTGGAAACCGGCCTGCAGGGTCTGCATCCGCCGGAGCTGCTTGGCGGGCTACCCGCAGCCCTGGACCTGTTGGGGGAGGCGCTGCGGGAACAGTGGAACATCCTGGTCATCGGCGACTTCGATGCCGATGGCGCCACCAGCACCGCCCTGTGCATGCGTGGCCTGCGCCTGCTCGGTGCGAACCATCTGGATTACCTGGTACCCAACCGTTTCGAGTATGGCTATGGCCTGACGCCGGAGATCGTGGCGGTGGCGGCCGGGCGCAAGCCGGACCTGATCCTCACCGTGGACAATGGCGTGTCCAGTATCGACGGCGTGGCGGCGGCCAAGGCGCTGGGCATCCGCGTGCTGGTGACGGATCACCATTTGCCCGGTGCGCAATTGCCTGCTGCCGATGCCCTGGTCAACCCCAACCTGCCGGGTGATCCCTTTCCCAGCAAGTCTCTCGCGGGTGTGGGTGTTGCCTTTTACGTGCTCCTGGCGTTGCGTGCTCGGCTGCGGGAACAGGGCTGGTTCACCCGCCAGCGACTGACGGAACCCAACCTGGCACAGCTGCTGGACCTGGTGGCCCTGGGTACGGTGGCCGACGTGGTGCCGCTGGATCGCAACAACCGCATCCTGGTGCAGCAGGGCCTGGCACGCATCCGTGCCGGCCAGTGCGTGCCCGGGATCCGGGCCCTGATCGAGGTGGGCGGGCGCAACCCGGCACGCCTGGTGGCCGCAGACCTGGGCTTCGTGGTGGGACCGCGCCTCAATGCCGCCGGACGCCTGGTGGATATGGCCCACGGCATAGAATGCCTGTTGACCGACGACCCCGCCGAGGCGCTGCGCATGGCCCGGGAACTGGATGATCTCAACCGTGAGCGACGCGAAATCGAGGCGGACATGCAGACCCAGGCGCAGACCACCCTGGAACGACTCAGCCTCGACGAAGACCGTCTGCCCATGGGCCTGTGCCTGTATGATCCCGATTGGCACCAGGGCGTGATCGGTATCCTCGCTTCCCGCATCAAGGACCAGGTGCATCGTCCGGTGATTGTCTTCGCGGCGGCGGGCGAGGGTGACATCAAGGGTTCGGCCCGCTCGGTGCCCGGTGTGCATATCCGCGATGTGCTGGATGCCGTGGCCGCCCGCCATCCCGGCATGATCCGCAAGTTCGGCGGCCATGCCATGGCCGCCGGCCTGTCCCTGCCCCTGAAGCACTTCCGTGATTTTCAGGCCGCCTTCGCCGCCGAGACGGCACGCCACCTGAGTGATGACGACCTGCATGGTGTACTGCACAGCGATGGTGAACTGGGTGAGGCGGACCTGGATCTGGAACTGGCGGAGACCCTGCGCAACGCCGGCCCTTGGGGACAGGGCTTTCCCGAACCGTTATTCGATGGCCGCTTCGAGGTGCTGGAACAGCGCATCGTCGGCGAACGCCATCTCAAGCTGCGGGTACGGCCGGAAGAAGGCGGAAAGCCCCTGGAGGCCATTGCCTTCTTCCAGGCGGAACATGCCGACCTCGGCCGTGGTGAACGGGTGCGCCTGGCCTACCGGCTGGATGTAAATGAATTTCGCGGGGTGCGCTCCACCCAGTTACGGGTGGAGTTCGTGGAACGTGCTAGGCGCGACGACGCGCCAGGCTGAACAGGACCAGTAGGCCCGAGCCGAGCAGCCAGAGTGCGGCGGGCACCGGTACCGGGTGCACATCGGGGCCGGCCAGCTGGACCCCGCTGACCAGGATTGCCAGGTCATGGTGGTTATGAGGGCCACCGCCCACCACGTTCTCCCAGGTGAACAGGTAGCTGCCGCTGAATTCCCCAGCAGTCACCTGCCAAGCCTGCAGGGTGGTCTGGGCATAGTCATCGCCTGGGATTAGCGCGCTGGAGGCGGGAATAGGCTTGCTGTCCAGGCCGAAGCCAAAGGGGGCATCCAGGTGGCCCAGGTGGATGGGGCCGGATTGGTAGCCCGTGTGCTTGTCGAGGATGGAGGTGAACACATCGTCGGCATCGATGATCCCGAAGCCGCGAATGAAGCCGGGCCAGGCGGTCAGGGAGGAGGCGCTGATGCTGCCGGTGCTGTAGAAGCGCAATGACTGGTCGGCATCCAGTCCGGCGAGGTTTTCCAGGCCGAAGAAATCATCCAGCAGGCCGCCAGGCTGATCGAGGTCGGTGACCCCGCTCGCGTTCAGCTGGACAGGCTTGGCGTAGGGGGTGCCGGTGAAGGCCAGGGTGCCCAGGATCAGGGTAGCGACTGCCAGGTAACGGAACTTCATTTGTACTGCTCCTCCAAATGGGGCAACTTCAGGACTTACCCCTTAATCAAGGCATTAGCTGCAAAAAATACGCCAACCAAAAATATGTCGTACAGACAAGAAGTTGGCGAGGTTGTCGGCGCACCCGGCCGTACAGTCTCAGAAAATGTAAAAGTATCTGACAATTCTGCGTGATCCGAGTCCGTTATGGGGTGCGTAAGCCCTTGAATGATTAACGCAGGATGAGTGGAAATAAGCGTTCAGGATCGGAAGCTAGCGTTTCATATAGAAAAAAATATGAAGAATTAGTAGGTTACGAATTCCGCATATACGCGCAAACTAATGTTCGACCACAAGCGCATAAATGTAATATATATCGACATCGTGTCAGGTATCCCGTGCTCATGGTTGCGCGAACCCGGCTGTGGCTGTCGCCGCGGCCAGGGGTTGGAGGAATGGATATCCGCATAGTTAACCGATTGAACTGCCGTCAAAAAGATGTTTCAGTCGCTGGTGTGCCGGCGCGCAGGGTAGTATGATGGCGCGCCTGTTTACACCCATGCCATGAAGTGACAAATGCTCGAAATCAATCCCATCCAGAACCGCATCCATGATCTGCAGGAGCGCGCCGCGTCTCTTAGGGGGTATCTTTGACTTCGATATCAAGCAGGAACGCCTGATCGAAGTCTGCCGCGAGCTGGAAGATCCCGCCATCTGGAACGATCCCGAACGAGCCCAGGAACTGGGTCGCGAGCGGGCCCGGCTGGAAGAGGTGGTGGAGACTCTGAGCGGCATGGATGGCGGTCTGCGCGATGCCGCGGAGCTGCTGGTCATGGCCGCCGAGGAGCAGGACGAAGACACCCTGCAATCCGTGGTCAAAGACCTGGAACGCATGGAGCGCGAGGTGGAGACACTGGAATTCCACCGCATGTTCTCCGGTGAGATGGATGCCGCCAATGCCTTCCTCGACATCCAGGCAGGCGCGGGTGGCACCGAGGCCCAGGACTGGGCCGACATGCTCCTGCGCATGTACCTGCGCTGGGCGGAACGGCGTGGCTTCAAGACCGAAATCATCGAGGCCTCCGAGGGCGAGGTGGCCGGCATCAAGAGCACCACGGTACGCATCGAGGGTTCCTACGCTTATGGCTGGCTGCGTACCGAGACCGGCGTGCACCGGCTGGTGCGCAAATCGCCTTTTGATTCTGGCAACCGTCGTCATACCTCCTTTGCCTCGGTGTTCATCAGCCCGGAAGTGGACGATGATTTCGAAATCGAGATCAACCCGGCGGACCTCAAGGTCGACACCTACCGCGCCAGCGGTGCTGGCGGCCAGCACGTCAACCGTACCGAGTCCGCTATCCGCATCACCCATGCGCCCAGCGGCATCGTGGTGGCGTGCCAGAGCGACCGCTCCCAGCACAAGAATCGTGCTACCGCCATGAAGCAGCTCAAGGCCAAGCTCTATGAAATGGAGATGCAGAAGCGCCGCGCCGAGCAGCAGACTCTGGAGGACAGCAAGTCGGACGTCGGCTGGGGCAGCCAGATCCGCTCCTACGTGCTGGACCAGTCCCGCATCAAGGACCTGCGCACCGGCGTGGAGACGGGCAATACCCAGGCGGTGCTGGATGGCGACCTGGACCAATTCATCGAGGCCAGCTTGAAGAGCGGGATGTAGGGGCGGGCTCTGGCCGCTAACCGGCGCGGCAGAAAGCTGTTCGCGGGCAGAGCCCGCTCCTACGATGCCCACTAGCTGCAGGGATTTCCTGGAACCAGGCAACGCAAACCGGACATCAGAAGATCACACACATGAACGACGAACAACAACTGGACGAAAACAAACTCATTGCCCAGCGCCGCGAGAAGTTGCGTGAGCTGCGTCAGGCCACGGACATTCCCTTTCCCAATGATTTTCGTCGCAATGTCACCGCCGGCGAATTGCACGCGGAATACGACGAGAAGGATGCGGAATTCCTTGCCGCCAATCCGCGCCGGGTGGCGGTGGCCGGGCGCATGATGGCCAAGCGGGTGATGGGCAAGGCCAGCTTCACCACCCTCCAGGACATGTCCGGGCGCATCCAGCTGTTCCTGCAGCGCGACGCCCTGCCGGAAGGGGTGTATCAGCAGTTCAAGGGCTGGGATGTCGGCGACATAATTGGTGCCGAAGGGGTGATGTTCAAGACCAAGACCGGCGAGCTGTCGGTGCAGGTGGACAGCCTGCGCCTGCTCACCAAGTCATTGCGTCCGCTGCCGGAAAAATTCCACGGCCTGAGCGACCAGGAGACCCGCTATCGCCAGCGTTATGTCGACCTGATCATGAACGAGGTGTCACGCAAGACCTTCGCCACACGCACGCGCATGGTGCAGTTCATCCGCAATTTCCTCAACGAGCGCGATTTCCTCGAAGTCGAAACGCCCATGATGCAGGTGATTCCCGGTGGCGCGGCGGCGCGTCCCTTCGTCACCTTTCACAACGCCCTGGACATGGACCTGTTCCTTCGCATCGCGCCGGAGCTGTATCTCAAACGACTGGTGGTGGGCGGTTTCGAACGGGTCTATGAGATCAACCGCAATTTCCGCAACGAGGGGCTGTCCACGCGTCACAATCCCGAATTCACCATGCTGGAGTTCTACCAGGCCTACGCAGACTACAACGACCTGATGGACCTGACCGAAGAGCTGTTGCGCGGCCTTGCCCTGGAAATCCTGGGC
>DATHUT010000303.1:0-8001 GCA_035462005.1 Gammaproteobacteria bacterium
GTCCGCCTCCTGGGCGGTGCGGCGTGCATTGACCACGTGGCAGCGCTGGTACTCGCCGCATTCCTGGCCCAGGCAGTTATCCGTGGTGGAGGTCACCCGCGGCCACAGGGGTGAATCCTCGGGGATGCCGCTGAGCTCGGCAATGTCACCGCTGCGGGTGCGACCGGCCCAGGCGTGGATGTCCTCCAGCTGCGCCAGCTGCGGGCGGGAACGCAGCCGGCCCTCGGCCAGGGTCAGATCGAGGCGATGCTTGCAGAGGTAGTTGGCGCGGCCCTTGAGCAGGGCGGTTTGTACCGATACCCCGAGGGCATCGCGCACCGTGGGGAGGTCGCGGTGATAGAGCTGGTCCTGCAGGTGACGGGTGCCCGTGGAAATGATGACCCGGCGGCCGGACAACAGCGCCGGCACCAGGTAGGCAAAGGTCTTGCCGGTGCCGGTACCCGCTTCCACCACCAGGGTGGCACGGTCTTCCAGCGCGGTGGCCACCGCCTCGGCCATGTCCTGCTGCTCGGCGCGCGGCGCGAAGCCTGGCACCTGGGTGGCCAGGGGTCCGTTAGCGTCAAGCAGCTGCCGGATGTTGGAGATGCCCTGCGTGGTGCCCTGGGCCGTGACTTCAGCCACCACCCTGGTTATCCCAGATCTCGTCCTCGACCGGACCCTCGTCGCGGGCCCAGACCAGGCGGGCAATGGCCTTGAAGCGGGCCACTGACATGATGCCACGCTTGGCGCGCTTGCTGCTGGCGCCCTCGTCCAGGGCTTCGAGGATGGCGTCGCGTTCGGCCTCGTAGAGTTCCACCGGCTCGAAGGCGTCATCCATCAATACCAGCACCACGCTGTCCCAGTCCTGGTCGAGCTTGAGCTGGCCGACGCGCTGGCCGGATTTGCGGTCATCGAATATGGCGCGGCCCTTGATCTGTACCCGCCGGCCCGCGCGCGCGCCCTTGCCGATGGCGTCATAGCCACCGGGGGCGTCCTTGCACAACTCCAGGTTGAGCAGGCGTGCCGCATCGTAGTTGGCCAGTTCGCCACTGACGCCCGGTAAGGGCTTGCCCGTGGTACGGCGGTATTCCACCGCCAGGCGCCGGGCCTCGGACATCAATTTATCGATGGCGTAAAGTGACAAGTTCCCCGAGGCCTCTATGGCTGCCGGAAGGTGAATCCTGCGGCATTGTACCGCAATCCCCCAGGGGCACCAGTTTCACCCGGGGTCAGCGCAGGCTGCCGGCCTGGCGTTCCGCTTCGCGGCTGCCCGCCAGGTCACCGCTGCCCCGGCGTGCTGCGGCGATGAGGCGCCAGTTGGCCGCCGCCAGCAGGCGGTCACCACTGGCCAGGCGCAGGGATTTCTGCGCCATCTGTTCGGCCTGGGCCCACTGCTGCTGTCCCAGGCGTGCCTTTCCCAGTTCATGCCAGAGGTGGGCGTTGTCGGGCTCGATACGCAGGGCCCGTTCCAGGGTCGCCGCCGCGCTGTCGTATTGGCCTGTGCGCTGCTGTTGTTCAGCATTCTGCAGCAGGGCCACCACCGCCGACGAGGCCAGCGGCGTGGCCGGTGCCACCGGTTCCCGCTCCAGGGGGGAGATGGTCACCTGCTCGCCCTCGGGCAGCCGCTGGGGTATCGACTGCGATGTACCGGCCCCGCGGTCTTCCACCGGTGCCGGTTGCTGGCGCGGCATCGTGGTACAGGCACTCAACAGGGCGAGACCGGTCAGCAGCCAGGGCAGCAGCGGGCGTGTGGCCAGGGTGGATGTACTGTTATCCATTCAAAACCTCTACATCAATTTGTGAACCGCGAGGGAGCCTACTGAAACAGCTCACGCAGCCATTGTAGCGGACGCGGCGCAGGTGTGCGCGCACAGGGCGCCAGCTCCTGCGGCGCGCTGCCGCGAATGAAGGGCAGCGGTGCGGCGCCGGGGCAGCCTTCTTCCGAACGCAAGCCGGTGGCGGCATCGATCCACAACCACTCGATACCTTCCGGCGGTTGTGGTTCCAGGGAACGGCTGGACATGCGGGAAAACAGGTCTCCCCATACCTGCATGGCGCCGTTGCCACCGGTCAATCCCATGGCCTGGTTATCATCGCGACCGATCCAGATGACACCGAGGTGATCTGCGCTGTAGCCGGCGAACCAGCTGTCGCGCAGGTCATCGGTCGTACCCGTCTTGCCGGCCACCTTCAAGCGCGGGTGCAGCCACTGTGCCAGCCCGTTGGCGGTACCTTCCTGTACCACGCCCTGCAAGGCCACGGTGAGCAGGTAGATGGGTTCCGGCGCCACCACCGCCTCCACTCGCAGAGGGTAACGCTGCAGCGGCGTGTCATCCACCGCCACCACTTCGCGAATGGCCCGCAAGGGTACCCGGAAACCACCACTGGCAAAGGTCTGATACATCTCGGTGACCTTCCAGGGGGACAGGTCCACTGCCCCCAGTACCAGCGAGGGAAAGGGGCGCATCTGCTGATCCAGCCCGAGCCTCTGCAGGGTGGTGATTACCGCGGGGATACCCAGGTCCAGGCCCAGGCGTGCCGTGGCCACGTTATAGGAATGCACCAGCGCCTGGTAGAGGGGCACGGCGCCATGGAACTCCTTGTCATAGTTTTCCGGCTCCCAGGGCTCCCCGGTAGGCTGTTCGAGACGCAGGGGTTCATCCTGCAACAGGGTCGCGAGATGATAACGATCCGGTTGTTCCAGGGCGCTGAGGAACACGGCGGGCTTGAGCAGCGAACCTACGGGACGGCGTGCCTGCAGGGCACGATTGAAGCCGGCCGCATGAGGCTCGCGATCCCCGACCATGGCCAGCACTTCGCCGGCCACGCTGGTCACTACCCCGGCGCCCTGCAATTCCTTGTCCGCAAGACCGCGCTGCCGTTCCAACCGGGTGAGCTGGCGAGCCAGGGACTGCTCCAGCGTTTCCTGTACCTGTGGATCCAGGGTGGTGAAAATACGCAGCCCCTCCGACTGCAGGTCCGCCTCCTGGTAGTCACGTCGCAGCTGCTGGCGCACCAGATCCATGAAGGCCGGCGCCCGGTTGCTGGATTGCGCGCGGTGAGGCACTACCCGGATGGGGCTGGCCTGCAGGCGCGTGAGCCGGTCCGGGGTGATGATCCCCTGCTCCGCCATCAGGTCCAGCACCAGGTTACGACGCCGGGTCGCCCGTTCCGGCTGGCGCAGCGGATCGTAATAGGATGGCCCCTTGACCATGCCCACCAGCAGGGCGGCCTGGCCGGCATCGAGCTCCGCCAGTGGCCGGTCGAAGAAGTGCCGGCTGGCCAGTCCGAAGCCATGGATGGCGCGACTGCCATCCTGGGCCAGATAGACCTCGTTGAAATAGGCCTCGAGGATTTCATCCTTGTCGTAGCGGCGTTCCAGCAGCAGGGCCATGATCGCTTCGTTGACCTTGCGCACCAGGCTGCGCTCACTGCTAAGAAAGAGGTTCTTGACCAGCTGCTGGGTCAGGGTGCTGCCACCCTGTACCACGCCACCGGCACGCAGGTTCACCCACAGGGCGCGACCGATCCCGCGCAGGGAGATGCCGTGATGCTGATAGAAATCGCGGTCTTCCACGGCGATGAGGGTATTCACCAACAAATCGGGGACCTCCTCGCGCCGTACCAGCAGGCGATCCTCATGGCGCGCCGGGTGGATCGCCCCGATCTGCAGGGGCTCCAGCCGCAACAGGCTTACCGGGTCATCCCCTCGCAAGGCTTCCACCGTCTCCAGCCGCTGACCGGAAAAACGCAGGCGCAACTGGCGGGCGGGTTCGTCACCGTCGGAAAAGGCAAAACCCCGGGTCCAGAGGTGGAAGCGCGTGCCATCGCGGGACACCTCACCGGGCTGCCGCAGGCTGGGTACCGTGTGATAGCCAAGCAGGTTCAGCTCCCGGGCGAAGGCATCCGGCCCCAACTCCGCCCCGGCATGGAGTTCCAGCGGGCGCGCATAGACCTTGGCCGGCAGTGCCCAGCGCTTGCCCTCGAATTGGCGATAGACCTGGAAATCCAGCCAGGCCACGTAGACCAGACCAAGGAAGACCAGCACCAGCGCCATCCGCCACCAGGGAAAGGCAAAGCCGCTCTTGCGGCGGCGCGATTTCCGGGAGGAGGTTTTTTTTGTACTGGATTTCCTGGGTTTGCGTGCCATGGGGTCGTCCGGCCGCCCCTGGCGGTACCTGGATGAAGGAAAGGATATACAGCAGGTATTGGTGACAATGCATTGAAATTGCATTGGTTCGCCCGCTCGCATACTCTACCAGAGTCTCCCGGGTCTGACAGCCTCCGCAAGCAACGGTTTTCAAGGATCACCTGACCATGGCCGATCACCCGGTATCCCTCCTGCCCGAGGACGACGCCATGAGGCTCCGCACCACCACACGCCATTCCCTTCTGCTCTGGCTCGGCCTGTTGCTGGGTGGGTGCGCGCACCAATCTGCCACGACACCGACCGCGCAGCCACCCGGGTCCACGGCCCCCGCACCACGGGAACGGGCCCCGGCGTCCGGACCACGCCGTTATGTCCTCGACGAGGCCCTCAACATGCTGGGTACACCCTACCGCTACGGCGGCAGCAGCCCCACCGGTTTCGATTGCAGTGGGCTGGTGTATTACAGCCATCTCCAGGCCGGCATCGAACTACCACGCACGGCCCGCGACCAGCGCACCCACTCGCGGCCCGTGCCGGGACGCCAGCTTCAAGCCGGCGACCTGGTGTTCTTCCGGCTCTCGGGTCGCAAGGTGGACCATGTGGGCATCTACGCCGGCAATGGCCGCTTCGTGCATGCCCCTTCGTCGGGCAAGCAGGTATCCATGGCCAGCCTGGACAACCCGTACTGGCGGCAGCGTATGGTGGGGGCGGGGAATTTCTACTGAAGCGGGGCGACAGCCCGACCTCAGTTTGACGGGATTTCGGAACCGCTCAGCTCCAGGTACTTGGCTTCCAGCTCGGCGTATTGTTTTTCCAGTTCCTCGATGGCGGCTTCCTTGAATTCCAGCAAGGCTTCCAGTTCCTGCACCTTGATCTCCAGTGTCTCGTCATCGCTGCCACCGTCTTCACCGGTTTTGGCCTCCTTGCGCAGGTGATCGATATCCTGCTCCAGCTGTTCCAGGGTGGCATCCTTGAATTCCAACAGGGATTCCAGTTCCTGGATTCGCTGCTGGAAGACGGCGATATCCGCGCTATCTTTTTCTTCGGGCTTATCGCCCTGCTTTTCCAGGGTGTTGAGCTGATCGCGAAGGCTCTGATTCTCGTCCTCGAGCACCATGATGCAGGTGTTCAATTCCTTGTTGGATTTGACCACGTCGTTCAGCATGTCTTCCAGGTCATGAGCCTTGCCGGCCTCCGGCCGTAACTGCTCCAGCATGGTCTGCAGGTTGCCAATGGTGGAGTGCTGGTCGTTCACCATATCCTTAAGGCGATTCAATTCTTCAGGACTGGTGCCGGGACCGGTAGCCACACCCTCTTCCCGTGCCTGCTTGAGACGCTCGTTCTCTTGTTCCAGCACCTCGATACAACGCACCAGTTCCGTCATCTGCGTCTCAAAGGCATCCAATTGCGCCACGATGGCTTCCAGCTCGTCGATCTCACCCGAGCGCGATTCCAGCTCGGTCCGCAGGTTGCGCATGGCATCCTGCTGGTGGCCGATCAGATCGCGCAGGCGCATCATCTCCTTCTTGTGCAGGTCATCATCGGAAACCCGGGCATTGACCGGCTCCTGGACATCCGCCTTCTCTGCTTCCGGTTCGATGTCCTCCACCAGTTGCACGTCCTCTGCATTGTCCTCGGCGTTATCCTGGGGGGCTGGACGACACTCCTCCAATAGCGCCTGGAAGCCGCCGTCCAGCTTTTCCTGGAAGGCCATGGGATCACCCGCCACGGCCTGGGCATCGAGTTCCAGTTCCAGGAAACGCCGACGCGCGATCAGCCAATCGGGCGCGCCCTCCCCATCGGTATGTTGTTCCAGGAGGGCCCGGGTCTTAAGAAGTTCGTCGCGCAGGTAAGTCGCATAGGACACACCATCCGCCTCGATCACCCCGGGCTCGCGCCCCTGTAGATCCTGCAACTTCCTGGAGAGGGCGCGATTGCGCAAGGTCAGTACCACCGCCACGATCAGCAGCACCAACAGGAGTTCCATCCATAACAGCAGGGGCAACAGGCCCAGTTCGATCATGACCATGCACTCCCGCATCGAGACTGGAGGTACAGGACAAACATACTATTTCCGGTCCTCGACTTCGTCCTCATCCTCATCCTCTCCCTGCGTGGCGGCAGCGGCGGCCTTTTTCTTGCGCCGTGCCAGGAACCACCAGACACCGCCACCCACCAGGACCAGCAGGAGGTTCACGCCGAAGAACACGCCCAGGATCATGCCCAGTCTGCTGCCCTCTTCCTGCGCTTCCTCAATCAGCACCTCTTCCTCCAGTTGGGGAGTCGGTTCCCCGGCTTCCGGCTCGGGAACAGGCTCCGGCTCCGGCTCCGGCTCTGTTACTGGTTCCGGCTCGGATTCGGGAAGGGCCTCCGCGGGTGCCTGCACCTTGAAATAGGCGGAACGACTGCGCTCGAAGGTGGGACTGCGGGCGATCACCCTCAGGTTGTGGTCACCCGGCTTGCGGAAGGTGAGCAGGTTGGTGTGGATACCATCGCCGGCCTCGCGATCCCCCACCTCTCCCAGATCCAGCATGGGGAAAATATCGGACACTACACCGTCGGGTTCGGTGATCTCGATCAGAAATTCGGTATTGCTCAGCATGGCTTCCGCGGTCACCCGTTCGCCATCCCGCTCCAGCCAGCTTTCGATGGCTGTCTGGCTGCCGGCAGGTACTTCTCCACCCTGCAGGTTGGTGCCCATGGACAGGTTGGTGACAATATAGGCGCGGTTGTTACCGGCACTGAACAGCAACTTCCAGCGTCCCTGTTCCGGCTTGCGCAGGGTAATCATGTCAAAGTGCTCGGAGATGAACCATTTCATTTCATCGCCGGCATCCTCGGCGGAAACTTGCTTGCCTGAAGGGGTCTCGAGAAAAATGCTCACATCGGCGCGCTCCTTGGAAGCGACGATGGTGACTTCCTTGATGGAACCGTCCACCATGAATTCGCCACCCTCCATGGGCAGCATGTCCGGTGCCTTGGCGCTTTCGAAGATGGCGCTGAACACCTCGTGCAAATCCCGGTCGGTCCTGGCGAGGCGATACAGGCCACCCGTGCCATCGGCCAGTCGCTGCAGCATCACCTGGTCGGAGCCTTCCGTGAAGGCGATGGTATAGACCTTGATGCCATCGGCTTTCAACTGATCGAGGGTTTCTCCGACCACCAGCCCGCCAAGACGCTCGTCCTCGAGATCATCCCCCACGTCCATGAGTCCGTCGGTCATCAGGATCAGGATCTGCTCCCGTTGCGAGTCCTCCCGCCGCTGCAACATCTCCTGGCCCTTGATCAGGGCGGCGTGCAGATTGGTGAATACCCCTCGGGAGGAAATCCGGTCCGTGGAGGCGAGGGCCTTATCTTTCGTTTCACCTTCCAGCGGGGTCAGGAACTGCACCGGATAGCCGGCATCACTGAAACTGACCAGCCCGACCCGGTCCTCGGGTCCCAGCAGGGACATGAACAGGCGCGCCGCCGGTACGCGCAGCTTCTTGGGATCGGTCCAGCGCATGCTGCCGGAGCTGTCCATGAGCAGCACGGCATCGATGCCGGCCTTGCCGCCGGCGGGTTGCGCCCACAGGCCGGCACTGCACAGGCCAAGCAGCGCTACCAGCAGGATCGACAGCTGCCGGCTGGCACGGGCCCACGCGTGGACATAGGGGAACTGGCGGGGGTCAATGCTCCGATTCATGCCGGGATATCCTTATAACCATTTGATTCAGTGTGACATCACGTCACCGGAAGCCGCCAGCAGGTGGGCTCCCGGCCCGTACCTGGTCTCTATAGCGACCGACATCAGAAACAATTTAGATTCAAATGGTTACTTGGGAACCACGGCAGCCGCCGGTTCACTGGATCCGGTAGGCCTTTTCTTCCAG
>DATHUT010000304.1:0-3021 GCA_035462005.1 Gammaproteobacteria bacterium
CTGATGCTCATCATCCTGCCCTTCTGGACCAGTTTCCTGATCCGTGTCTATGCCTGGATCGGCATTCTGAAGAGCAATGGCCTGCTCAACAATTTCCTGCTCGCCATCGGCATCATCGACGAACCGCTGGTGTTGTTGCATACGGACTTCGCCGTCTATGTGGGCATCGTCTATTCCTACCTGCCCTTCATGGTGCTGCCCCTGTACGCCACCCTGGTGCGGATGGATCACAGTCTGCTGGAGGCCGCGGCCGACCTCGGCTGCCGACCCTGGAAGGCCTTCCTTACCGTCACCCTGCCGCTGTCGCTGCCCGGCATCATTGCAGGCTCCATGCTGGTGTTCATCCCCGCCGTGGGCGAGTTCGTCATCCCCGACCTGCTGGGCGGGCCGGACACGCTGATGATCGGCAAGGTGCTATGGACGGAGTTCTTCGCCAACCGTGACTGGCCGGCCGCGGCCGCCGTGGCGGTGGTGATGTTGGTGCTGCTGGTGGTGCCGCTGGCCCTGTTCCAGCGCTACCAGGGCAAGGCCGAGGCGCGCGCGAGGGCGGCCCTGTGAACAGCCGCAAACCTTTTTTCCTGTTCGGCCTGCTGGCCTTCGGCTATGCCTTCCTGTACATCCCGATCCTTTCCCTGATCGTGTATTCCTTCAACGAATCGCGGCTGGTGACGGTGTGGGGCGGCTTCTCGACCAAGTGGTACGGTGAACTGCTGCGCAACGACCAGATCCTCTCTGCCGCCTGGGTGAGCCTGCGGGTGGCAGCCATGAACGCCAGCTTCGCAGTGTTGCTCGGCACCCTGGCGGCGCTGACCCTGGTACGCTTCGGCCGCTTCCGCGGCCGCCTGCTGTTCACCACCCTGGTGAGTGCGCCGCTGGTTATGCCCGAGGTGATCCTCGGCCTGGCATCACTGCTACTGTTCGTAGCCATGGAGCAGGCCATCGGCTGGCCGGCGGGGCGCGGCATCACCACCATCACCCTGGCGCACATCACCTTCAGCGCCGCCTTCGTCACCGTGGTGGTGCAATCGCGCCTGGGCCAGATGGATACCTCGCTGGAAGAGGCCGCCATGGACCTCGGCGCCCGGCCCTGGAAGGTGTTCCTGGTCATCACCCTGCCGGTGATCGCCCCGGCCCTGGTGGCCGGCTGGCTGCTCGCCTTCACCCTGTCCCTGGATGACCTGATCATCGCCAGCTTCGTCGCCGGCCCCGGCTCCACCACCCTGCCCATGGTGGTCTATTCCAGCGTGCGCCTGGGCGTCAGCCCTCAAATCAATGCCCTGGCCACCCTCATCGTCGCCTTCGTCACCCTCTGCATCCTCATTGCCGGCTGGCTCATGCACCACCGGGAAAAGCAGCTGCGCCAGCCTCGTTCCGGGCACTGAACCCACCCCGCCCGGCTGTCATGACAGACCTGTCATGACATGATTTTCCTGAAAATTGAATAACCTATCATTGCTGCTATGCTTGCTCATGAACGGCCACCAAACCGTGAGGCTGCCCCAAAAAAGCAGAACGCAGTAGAGGATTCCAGGAGAACCCCATGAAGCCACTATTTCCCACACGTTATCACCTGTCCGGCGCCGCGCTCGCCGTGCTGCTGACCGCATCTCCCCTCGCCCAGGCGGAAATCAGTCGCGGTGCCGTAATGGCCAGTACCTGTTTCGCCTGTCATGGCACCGACGGCAAGAGCGCGGGCGCCATTCCGAGCATCTATGGCATACCCGCCGATTCCCTGATCGCCACCATGAAGGCCTTCCGGGAGGATTTGCGCGCGGCGACGGTCATGAATCGTCACGCCAAGGGCTATACGGACGAAGAAATCGTTCACATCGCCAATTACCTTAGCAACATAAAATAACTGGAGATGTCACTATGAAAACGATTTCACGTCGAAAGATCCTCAAGGTCCTGGGCGCCGGTGGCGCATTGTCCTCGCTGGGCCTCGCCGGTTGCGCCAGTCAGGGTGTCGTGTCCGGAAAGGCGGCTGCGAAGGTAGTCGTGGTGGGAGGCGGCTTCGGAGGCGCCACCTGTGCAAAATACCTGAAACGCTTCGACTCCAACCTCGAGGTCACCCTGGTGGAACAGAACCGCCAGTACACCACCTGTCCGGGCAGTAACTGGGTGCTGGGTGGCCTGCGCAGCATGGACGACATCACCCACGGCTACGGCGATCTCAACAGCCGCTACGGCGTCAAGGTGGTGCACGACACCGTCACCGCCATCGAGCCCGGGCAGCGGCGCGTGGTGCTGGCCGGCGGCCAGTCCCTGAGCTATGACCGACTGGTGGTATCACCGGGCATCGACTTCCGCTGGGAGGAGATCGAGGGCTACGATGCCAGCGTTGCCGAAAAGATTCCCCACGCCTGGAAGGCCGGCCCGCAAACCAAGCTGCTGTACGACCAGTTGCGCGCCATGCCCGATGGCGGCACCGTGCTGATGGCGATTCCCGGCAACCCTTTTCGCTGCCCGCCGGGACCCTATGAACGGGCGAGCATGATCGCCCACTACCTGAAGACCAACAAGCCCAAGTCCAAGATCCTCATGCTGGACACCAAGGACGCCTTCTCCAAGAAGGGGCTGTTCGAGGCAGGCTGGGCCTCCCTCTATCCCGGCATGATCGAATGGGTGTCCGGCAGCACAGGCGGCAAGGTGGAGCGGGTCGATGCCGCCACCCGCACCGTGTACGCCCAAAGCGGCATGGACCGGCACAAGGCGGATGTGCTCAACATCATCCCGCCGCAGCGGGCCGGCCAGTTGGCCCAGATCGCCGGGTTGACCAACGAGGGCGGCTGGTGTCCCGTCAACCAACAGACCTTCGAGTCGAGTATCCACCCGGGCATCCATGTGATCGGGGATTCGAGCATCGCCGGGGCCATGCCCAAGTCGGGCCATTCCGCCAACAGCCAGGCCAAGATGACCGCCGCGGCCATCGTTGCCATGCTGAAGGACCTGCCGGTGATCTCGCCCTCCCACGTGAACACCTGCTACAGCCTCATCGGCCCCGACTACGGCATCACCGTG
>DATHUT010000305.1:0-5001 GCA_035462005.1 Gammaproteobacteria bacterium
CAGGATACCGGCCACCTTGCGGGCACCAGTCTGTTTCGCGGCCAAGGCCGCTCCTACAATTGCGCAATCCGGTATCATAGGCCTTCCCTGCACAACCGCTGTACGTATCCATGAGCCTGCCACCCCCCTACCAGCGCCACCGCACCGTCGCCGTCCGCATCGGCCCCGTCACCGTGGGTGGCGATGCCCCCGTGGTGGTGCAATCCATGACCAATACGGACACCGCCGATATCCAGGCCACGGTGACGCAGGTGGCGCAGTTGGCCCAGGCGGGCTCGGAACTGGTGCGCATCACCGTCAATACCGAAGAGGCCGCGGCGGCGGTGCCGCACATCCGCGAACGGCTCGACCGCCAGGGCTGTGCCGTCCCGCTGGTCGGCGATTTCCATTTCAACGGCCACAAGCTGCTCGCCAAGCACCCCGCCTGTGCCGTGGCCCTGGCCAAGTACCGCATCAATCCCGGCAACGTGGGCCGCGGCAAGAAACGGGACGAACAATTCGCCACCATGATCGAGACCGCCTGCCGCCACGACAAGCCGGTGCGCATCGGCGTCAACTGGGGCAGCCTGGACCAGGAACTGGTGGTGCGACTGATGGACGAGAATGCCCGTGCGCCGCAGCCCCGTGACGCCCGCGATATCACCCACGAGGCCATGGTCCGTTCGGCACTGGAAAGCGCCGCCAGGGCCGAAGAGCTGGGACTGAGCCGCGAGCGGATCATCCTGTCGGTGAAGATGAGTGGCGTGCAGGACCTGATCGCCGTGTACCGGGAACTGGCCGGCCGCAGCGACCATGCCCTGCACCTGGGGCTGACCGAGGCGGGCATGGGCAGCAAGGGCATCGTCGCCTCCACCGCCGCCCTGGCGGTACTGCTGCAGGAAGGCATCGGCGACACCATCCGCATCTCCCTGACACCGGAGCCCGGCGGCAGCCGCAGCCGCGAGGTGCTGGTCGCGCAGGAGATCCTGCAATCCATGGGGCTGCGTTCCTTCACCCCCGCAGTGGTGGCCTGCCCCGGCTGCGGGCGCACCAGCAGCGACTATTTCCAGCACCTGGCCCAGGACATCCAGAGTTATTTACGCGAGCAGATGCCGGCCTGGCATGAACGCTATCCCGGGGTGGAGAACATGACCGTGGCGGTGATGGGTTGCGTGGTGAACGGCCCCGGCGAGAGCAAGCACGCCAACATCGGCATCAGCCTGCCCGGCACGGGCGAGCGCCCCGTGGCACCGGTGTACGTAGATGGGGAAAAGACCGTCACCCTGAAGGGGGAACGGATTGCCGAGGAATTTCAGGAACTGGTCACGGAATACGTGCACCGCACCTACGGCAAGGTCGATAATGAAACAGCGAGCTAGAAGCTGAGCCTGGCAGCCTATGCTTCGGCCTGGAACAGTCGCTCGATACAGGTGCGATCCTGGTCGGAAATACAGATGACATGAAAGCCGGTCCAGTAGCAAGCGCCATCATGGCTCTCGCGACTCCAGAGGCTTTCCACGCCGAGACGGATCTCGTTACAACCTTCCAGCGATGCCGGTAGCGGAATCAGTAGCTGAAAGATGCGGTTCACCATGATCGGGTGCTGGCTGGTGATCATCATCCCTTCCTGGGTAATGTCCACCAGTCGGCCCAACTGGCGTTCGGAGTGCACATCGAACACTTCCAGCACCTCGGTCACCGGGCAGCGTTCCAATTTACGCTTTTCGTGTACGTCCAGGTTCTTTGCTTCACTCATCTCGATCGCCTCACTGTCAGAGATTCGGCCTGCCATCAGGCACTGATTTTCTCGCCCCTGCGCAACAGGTTGCGCACCGCCTCCATGGCCCGGTCCACGAAGGGTGTCCGTTCCTGCGCCAGGATCCTGACCCGGCCGGCGGCCATGCCACTGGCCAGTTCATGGCGCGTCTTCACCGCGGCCTTCACACCCAGGTTGTCGACGAACATGTAATGCCCCGCCTTTTGGGTATACCAGGCCAGCTTCAAACGGCGGCGCGGCTGCCTGTCCGTCTCCGCGAATTCAAACCAGGTACCGAATTCCACTTCGACCAGCTGCCGCAATATTGCCTCTTCCCTGGGCGATGGCGCCTTGTCCGCCGCGCCAGTCGCGTCGGTGTCCACCGGCTCCGTGGATCGTGTCGCCGTGGCCGGAGAATGTCTTCCGCTACTCGTCGTTGCCGCTGGCACTGCTGCCCGGGAGGGGTCCACTGCCGCGCATTGGCTGTCCACCAGCAACTGGTACAGGTGGCCGATATCGTCGTTTCCGAAGTTCTCGAGCTGTTCCAGGCCTGTGCGCAGACTGTCCTGCAATTCCGGCAGGCGCTCGCGCAGTTCCTGGCGGGATGGTTCATCGGCACGAGGCACGGTGCTGTCGATAATGTCCGCCATGAGGCGCAGGGCCAGGGCCCAGAAGGGGCTCTGTTCTCCTTCCCGGTCGCGTAACAGGATGAACATCAACTTGTCGGCCCATACCTGGCGCAGCAACTGGGTGATGGCGGGTGGCAGGGCTTTCCCCTCCATCCCCGCTTCGATGAGTTCACGGGCCCGCTGCCGCGCCTGCTGTAGTTTTTCCTGGCCGCTGGCCGCCTCGCGACTACGCTGTTCGGTGACCTCGGCGGTATGCTGCATCTGCGCCAGGCGCGTCCGGAACTCGGCCAGCACCTCGGCAAAAATCGACAGCTGGTCATCGAACTCATCCAGGATACGGTTTACCGATGCGCGCATATACGGGAAGATGCCGCGCTTGAGATCGCTTTCCACCACATAGCGGGCACCGGCATCGGCCAGGTCATTGAGCAACTGGCGCACCGGGTGATCTTCCTGCGTGAAAAACTGCTTGTCGAGGATCGCCACCTTGAGGAAAGGGGTATGCAAGCGACTCAGCAGTGCCTTCACCGCATTGGGAATGGCTTCATCATTGAGCATGTATTCGAAAATCATGCCCACCAGATCGATGACATCAGCATCCGCGCTGGCCACGCGCCGGCGGTCCACCCCTCCGAACAGCTTCTCGCGCTGTTGAACCAGGGTGATCTTGATATTGTCGATGAGCTGCGTATCGAGCTGGATGTCCGGGATGAGCTGGGCATCCAGGGTGCTCCGGGATACGACGGACGCCTGGTCCGCCTGTTGCAACTGCTCGATGGCGGAAACCAGCACCGGCCTGGGTATGGGCTCCTGACGAGCCCCGGCCACGCCGGCATCCCCGTGTCCCGACACCTGGCGCCGACCCGCAAGCAGCTGGCAGATGGCATCGAAGGTTTCTTCACCCACGGTTTGCCGACCATGGCCTGCATCACGGGCGGCCGAGGCCGCGGCCATGCTGGCCGGTTCACCGCTCATGCCCGGCCGTCTCCGCGCGGCCACACCCGTGTCGGGCGCCTTCTTGATTTCATACTTGAGGTGCGGCAACAGGCCCGCACCCACCAGTCGACTGTTGTATTCCTGGTACAGGTCGGCCAGCTGACTCATGACGAATTTATCGAACAACACAAAGACCACGATCTTGATTCTGGGCTCCAGCGCCAGCTGGCGGGTGGTGACGCGGTAGCATTCCGCCAGCTGGCGGGGTCCGCCGGGAATCTCTTCTTCCCCCAACTTGCGGCCGCCAACGAGCAGGGCCAGGCGCTGACGCAGCGCATGTATTTCATTGGCGTAGTTCAGGTGTGCCTTGGTGGTCATGTTCTGCAGGGCCACGCTCTCCTCGTGGGTATCCTTGTCCACCAGCGCGAAATCCTCGCTTTCTTCCGTAACGATGATGCCATGGGTTGAAACACCGGCATGGGAGGAATCCTTGAAGCGCTGGAAGGACAGCATCAACTCCTCCAGGAACACCTGCTCCAACGCAGTGCGTTTCACCTGGATTTCCTTCATGGCTTCGAAAAAGCGCTGCTGGGCGACGTTGCTTTCCGCCTTTTCGGCAAACTCGAGAAGGACCACGTCGGCATTTTCGAACAGGTTCGAGAACAACGGCATCAGGTGACTGGTCACCATCTGCCGGCATTCGTCGATCAGGTCGGTGAATCTCGCTCGCATCATGCGATAGGCCCCTGTACCGGCAGGGAGCGCGCCCGGCCGGATCATTTTAGAAGTGGTTCAAGAGCTTATCGGCCCGGAAAGCGACTCCTTGAGATCCCGGCCCGGCCTCCCCGGGGATCGAAAAAAATGATCCAACGCAATGACATATGCCACCCTATGGGCGACTATGATGCCCAGCAGTCAACCAATGAGGAAAATGACCATGTCCGTGGGAAAACTCTGCAGCCGTGTCGTGACCGTGGTGCGGCGCGAGGAAAGCATCATGGCCGCGGCCCGACTGATGCGTCAGCAGCATGTCGGCAACGTAGTGGTAGTGGATGCGGAGGGCGATGGCCAACGGCCTGTCGGCATCCTCACGGATCGCGATATCGTAGTGGAGCTGGTGGCCAAGGAGCTGGATCTCAAGGTGGTCACCGTCGGTGACGCCATGAGCTGCGACCTCCTCACCCTGCCGGAAGACATGGATCTGCTGGAGGCGGTTGGCGAGATGCGCAGCCATGCGGTGCGCCGCGCCCCGGTAGTGGATGCCCGGGGCATGCTGGTGGGCATCATCAGCATCGATGATGTGCTCGGCGTGCTGGCGGAACTGCTGAAGGACTTGAGCTGCCTGGTCAACAAGGAGCAGCGCCGCGAGAAGGTCCGGCGCGTTTGACCCGTAGCCGAGGAGCCGGCCGCTTACCTGCGGGCGGGTGTCGGCCGCATGGGTAAGGCGGAAATTGTCCGATGTCCAGTGGACATCGGACCCGCCGAACGGGTTCACATGGTGTTAGTGAACCCTGGACCTGCACAGCAGGCGGCCGTCAAGCCTACAGGGACAAGGTGAGACCGCGCAGCGGTCGAGAAGGTGCCCTGGGGCATGTATTTACGGCGTCCCGCCAGTAGGTAAGCGGCCCGCTCCTCACACGTTCAATCGCCGAACAGGATATCCACCACTTGCGGGTAGCGGCTGGCAAAATGCACCGTCAG
>DATHUT010000306.1:0-27810 GCA_035462005.1 Gammaproteobacteria bacterium
AACGCCGAGTTGCACAGGCTGGCCGGGGAGGTGGGGGATGTGTTGCGCCGCCTGGAGGCCCGGGTGGTGACGGCGGAGTCCTGTACCGGCGGCTGGGTAGCCAAAGAGCTTACCGCCATCCCCGGTTGTTCCACCTGGTTCGATATGGGTTTCGTCACCTACAGCAACCAGGCCAAGCAGGACCTGCTCGGGGTACGCGCCGGGACCCTGGCGACACAGGGGGCGGTGAGCGAGGCCACGGTGGCGGAGATGGCTGCGGGGGCACTGGCGCGCAGCGGTGCCCATGTGGCCCTGGCCGTCAGCGGCATCGCCGGTCCGGGCGGCGGCAGCCCGGACAAGCCCGTGGGCCTGGTATGTTTCGGCTGGATGACCCGCGCCGGCGACCGGCGCACCGCGAGTGAGCATTTCGTGGGGGATCGGGACGCGGTACGTGCCCAGGCGGTGGCCTGCGCCCTGCGCGGGGTACTGGATGTCCTCGCCAACTGAGGGCTCGCGCCAGCGCCTGTTCTTCGCCCTCTGGCCACCGCCCGAACTGGAGCGGCCGCTGGCGGCGTTGGTGCATCAGCATACGCCCGCGCAGGCTCGCCAGGTACACACCGGCAACCTGCATGTCACCCTGGCCTTCGTGGGCGCGGTGACGGCAGGTACCCGGGCCTGTCTGGAACAGGCCGCGGCGACGGTGCAGGGGGAAGCCTTCGAACTGATACTGGATCGCATCGGCACCTGGCCCGGCCCTGGCATCCTCTGGCTGGCCCCGGACCGCTGTCCGCCGGCCCTGCAGCGGCTGGCCATGGACCTGCAACAGGCCCTGCAACCCTGCGGCTATGTACCCGAGCAACGCCCCTACCAGCCCCATGTCACCCTGGCCCGTAAACTGAAGGGTGTGGTTCCCGGTACGACCGTATCCCCGTTACATTGGCCGGTGCGGGATTTCGTCCTGGTGGACTCCGTCACCGGGTCGGCCGGACCCCGTTACCAGGTGCTCGCCCGCTGGCCCTTGGCGACCTAGTTGGGTACCCCTTGTCAGGGCGTTGCCGACTACTGTATATTTACCCAGTCCATGATTCAGACACCTGGCGCCGTGGCTTGTGTGCCAGGTTCCAAAACTGAGTGTAACTGCAGGGTCGTAAAGCCTTTTAATTGCCTCATGGACAGGACTTAGCAGGTGACCGGGGCTGTGTGATAATCGCAGCCGTTTACCACGCGCCGGGGCAGGGATGTCCCCGGCGACAATCGAACGATGGGGAGAATCAAGATGGATGACAACAAACGCAAGGCGCTCGGCGCCGCCCTTGGCCAGATCGAAAAGCAATTCGGCAAGGGTGCCGTGATGCGCATGGGCGACGTGGTCGCCCGCGATGTGGAAGTGGTGTCCAGTGGTTCCCTGGCGCTGGACGTGGCGCTCGGCGTGGGTGGTTATCCGCGCGGCCGCGTCATCGAGATCTATGGTCCGGAATCCTCCGGCAAGACCACCCTGACCCTGCAGGCCATCGCCGAGGTGCAGAAGCTCGGCGGCACCGCCGCCTTCGTGGACGCGGAACACGCCCTCGACCCCGGCTATGCCGAAAAGCTGGGTGTCAACGTGGACGATCTGCTGGTATCCCAGCCCGACACCGGCGAGCAGGCCCTGGAGATCACCGACATGCTGGTGCGCTCCGGTGCCGTGGACATCGTGGTGGTGGACTCGGTGGCGGCCCTGACGCCCAAGGCGGAGATCGAAGGGGAGATGGGTGATTCCCACATGGGTCTGCATGCCCGTCTCATGTCCCAGGCCCTGCGCAAGCTTACCGCCAACATCAAGCGCTCCAATACCATGGTGATCTTCATCAACCAGATCCGCATGAAGATCGGTGTCATGTTCGGCAGTCCCGAAACCACCACGGGCGGCAACGCCCTCAAGTTCTATGCCTCCGTGCGTCTCGATATCCGCCGCATCGGCGCCATCAAGAAGGGCGACGAAGTGGTGGGCAATGAGACCCGCGTCAAGGTGGTCAAGAACAAGGTGGCACCGCCCTTCCGCCAGGCCGAATTCGAGATCCTCTACGGTGAGGGCATCTCCCGTGAGGGTGAACTCATCGAACTGGGCGTGAAGCACGGCTTCATCGACAAGGCTGGCGCCTGGTACAGCTACCAGGGCGACCGCATCGGCCAGGGTAAGGAAAACGTGCGCCAGTTTCTCAAGGACAACCCGGACATCGCCAAGACCATCGATGGGCAGGTTCGCGCCGAATTGCTGGTGAAGCCGCGGTCTGCCCCGGCCGACAAGGAAGACCTGGCGGAACTGGAAGAGGCCTAGGCCCCGTCGGGGTATGGACGCGGACCTCGAGTACAGTCCCGCGGACATCCGTGCCCGGGCCCTGAACCTGCTGGCACGGCGCGAGCACAGCCGCCTGGAGCTGGCACGCAAGCTGCGCCAGCGGGGCATGGCGGGCGCGGACCTGGAACAGGTGCTGGATGAGCTGGCGGCGGCCCGCCTGTTGAGTGACACCCGTTTCGCCGAAGAGTATGCCCGCAGCCGTGCCGGCCGCGGCTACGGACCCGTGCGCATCCGTGCCGAGCTGCGTGAGCGGGGTATCGATGACGCGGGCATCCAGACAGCCCTCGGGGAGCTGGACGAGGACTGGTGCCAGCAGGCCCGCGCGGCGCGGCAGCGGCGCTTTGGTGCGGAGCCCCCCGCTGACCTGAAGGAGCGGGCGCGCCAGAGCCGTTTTCTGCAACAGCGCGGCTTCAGTCCCGAGCAGATCCGCCAGGCCCTGTAGACCGGAAAATCCGCTCTCCTTACACGCAGCAGCGTGGTTCGAGGGGAAATCATCGGGTATACACCTGTTTATCTTCGTGCTCCCAATGGTAGGATTGGTCTTTGGCTGAACGAACCCGAACCTGACCATCATGTCCACCAGCAAACAACTGCGGCAACAATTCCTGGATTTCTTCCGCGAGCGCGGCCACGAGGTGGTGCCCTCCAGCCCACTGGTGCCGGCGGACGATCCCACCCTGTTGTTCACCAACGCCGGCATGGTGCAGTTCAAGGACGTGTTCCTGGGCAAGGACCAGCGTGCCTATAGCCGCGCCGTCTCCAGCCAGCGCTGCGTGCGTGCCGGCGGCAAGCACAATGACCTGGAGAACGTCGGCTACACTGCCCGCCACCACACTTTCTTTGAAATGCTGGGTAATTTCAGCTTCGGCGACTATTTCAAGCGCGAGGCCATCCAGTACGCCTGGGAATTCCTCACCGTCACCTTGCAGCTACCGCCGGAAAAACTCTGGGTGACGGTGTTCGAGGAGGACGAGGAAGCAGCTGACATCTGGCTCAAGGAGATCGGGGTGGACCCGGCGCGTTTCAGCCGCATCGGCGCCAAGGACAATTTCTGGTCCATGGGCGATACCGGTCCCTGTGGCCCCTGCACCGAGATCTTCTACGATCACGGCCCGGACGTGGCCGGCGGCCCACCGGGCTCGCCCGAGGAAGACGGGGACCGCTACATCGAGATCTGGAACCTGGTGTTCATGCAATACGACCGTGACCGGGAGGGGAATCTCAACCCCTTGCCGCGACCCTCGGTGGATACCGGCATGGGCCTGGAGCGCCTGGCGGCCGTCATGCAGGGCGTACACAGCAATTATGAAATCGACCTGTTCCAGCATCTCATCCAGGCCGCTGCCGCCCTGGCCGGTAGCGACGACCTGGAAGACAAATCCCTGCGTGTCATTGCCGATCACATCCGCGCCTGCGCCTTCCTGGTAGTGGACGGGGTCATGCCCTCCAACGAAGGTCGCGGTTATGTGTTGCGACGCATCACCCGGCGCGCCATCCGCCACGGTCACAAGCTGGGCATCCAGGGCAGCTTCTTCCACAAGCTGGTGGAACCCCTGGTGGAGCAGATGGGTGAGGCCTACCCGGAACTGGTCAAGGCCCGCGAACAGGTGGAGCGGGTACTGCGCCAGGAAGAGGAGCGTTTTGCCGAGACCCTCGACAAGGGTATGCGCATCCTTGAGGAAAGCATTGCCGACCTGAATGGCAACCTGATCCCCGGTGAGACGGTATTCAAGCTCTACGATACCTACGGCTTCCCCCTCGACCTTACCGCGGACATCGCCCGGGAACGCAATCTCACTATCGACCTGCAGGGTTTCGAGGCCAGCATGGCGGCACAACGCGACCGTGCCCGGGCCGCCAGCCAGTTTGCCGCCGATTATGGCGCCGGGGTGGAACTGCAGGATTGCACCGAATTCACCGGTTATGGCCAGCTCACCGATACCAGCCGGGTGATTGGCCTCTACAAGGGCAGTCAGCCTGTGACCCAGCTCGAGGCCGGTGAGCAGGGCATGGTGATCCTGGACCATACCGCTTTCTATGCGGAATCCGGTGGCCAGGTGGGTGACCAGGGCGTGCTGGTCAACGGCAATGCCCGTTTCGAGGTGCGCGACACCCAGAAGCAGGGCAAGGCCTTCGCCCATCTGGGTATGTTGGGGGCGGGCAGTCTGCGGGTCGGCGACACGGTGCGTGGCGAAGTGGATGCCGCGCGCCGTCGAGCCACCATGCTCAATCATTCCGCCACTCACCTGCTGCATGCCGCTTTGCGCCAGGTGCTGGGTGAGCATGTGCAGCAGAAGGGGTCGCTGGTGAACCCCGAGCGACTGCGCTTCGACTTTGCCCACTTCGAGCCGGTGAGCAGCGGGCAGATCGAAACCCTGGAACGTATCGTCAACGACCAGATCCGCAGCAATGCTGCCGTGGAAACCCGCCTCATGCCCATTGCCCAGGCCATGGAGTCGGGTGCCGTGGCCCTGTTCGGCGAGAAATACGGAGACGAAGTGCGGGTGCTGGCCATCGGTGATTTCTCCGTGGAACTCTGTGGCGGAACCCATGTGGAGCGGGCCGGCGATATCGGCCTGTTCAAGATCGTCAACGAGACCGGTATCGCTTCCGGTGTGCGCCGCATCGAGGCCGTGACCGGCGATGGGGCGCTGGCCTACATCGGTGAGACGGAGAAGAACCTGCAGCGTATCGCCCAGCTGGTGAAGGGTGGGCGCGAGGACGTCGAGACCCGCGTCGTCCAGTTGATGGATAAGACCCGCAAGCTGGAAAGGAACTGGAACAGCTCAAATCAAAGCTGGCCAGCAGTCAGGGTTCCGATCTGGCAGCCCAGGTGGTGGAAGTGGCAGGCATCCAGGTGCTGGCCGCCCGCCTGGACGGGGTCGATGCCAAGGCCTTGCGCGAGACCGTGGACCAACTCAAGCAGAAACTGGGTTCCGCCGTGGTGCTACTGGCCGTGGTGGAGGAGGGCAAGGTGTCCCTGGCCGCCGGGGTCACCAAGGACCAGACCGGGCGTATCAAGGCCGGCGAGCTGGTCAATGCCGTGGCCCAACAGGTGGGCGGCAAGGGCGGCGGGCGGCCCGACATGGCCATGGCCGGTGGCAGCCAGCCGGAACACCTCGACGCGGCCCTGGCCTCGGTGGCGGACTGGGTGCGCGCCCGCGTCACCGCCACGGCGTAGGCCACGGTTTAATCCCGCGCGGTTTTGTAGTTTAATCTGCGCCTTTGTTTGCGCGGCCTGCCGCGCAGGGTTTCCCAGGCAGTTCTCACTCCCGGCCACGCCCGGGCGAATGGATCATCATGGCGCTGATTGTTCAGAAGTACGGTGGCACCTCCGTCGGCACGGTGGAGCGCATTGAGGCGGTGGCGGAAAAGGTCATCAACTACCGCAATGGCGGAAACGAGGTGGTGGTCGTGGTGTCCGCCATGAGTGGCGAGACCAACCGGCTGGTGGACCTGGCCAAGGCCATCAGCCCGCGCCCCGCGCCCCGGGAGCTGGATGTGTTGCTGGCCACCGGCGAGCAGACCACCATTGCCCTGTTGAGCATGGCCCTGGAGAAGCGTGGCTGTGCGGCCCGCTCCTACACCGGCGGCCAGGTGCATATCCGTACCGATAGCACCCATAACAAGGCCCGCATCCAGGATATTGATGGCACGGCCATCCGCCGCGATCTGCTCGCCGGACGGGTGGTGGTGGTGGCGGGTTTCCAGGGCGTGGACGAGCAAGGCAACATCACCACCCTGGGGCGCGGTGGGTCCGATACCACCGCCGTGGCCCTGGCGGCGGCCCTCAAGGCCGACGAATGCCAGATATTTACCGACGTGGACGGAGTCTATACCACCGATCCACGGGTGGTGCCCGATGCACGCCGACTGGAGCGCATCACCTTCGAGGAAATGCTGGAGATGGCCAGCCTGGGCTCCAAGGTGCTGCAGATCCGTTCGGTGGAATTCGCCGGCAAATACAATGTACCCCTGCGTGTCCTGTCCAGCTTCGAGGAAGGGCCGGGCACGCTGATCACCTATGAGGAAGAGGGAATGGAACAGGCCTTGATCTCCGGCATCGCCTTCAACCGTGACGAGGCGAAGCTCACCGTGCTGGGCGTGCCCGATCAGCCCGGCATCGCCCACAAGCTGCTGGGCCCCATAGCCGATGCCAATATCGAAGTGGACATGATCGTGCAGAACGTGAGCCCCGACCAGACGGCCACGGACTTCACCTTCACGGTCCATCGCAACGAGTACGATCGAGCGCTGGAAATTCTCGGCCAGGTGGCACGGGAACTGGGTGCCCGCGAAGTGAGTGGGGATAACAAGATCGTCAAGATCTCCATCGTCGGGGTCGGCATGCGCTCCCATGCGGGCATTGCTGCGACCATGTTCGAGACGCTGGCCCGGGAAGGGATCAATATCCGCATGATTTCCACCTCGGAGATCAAGATTTCCGTCGTGGTGGACGAAAAGTATCTGGAATTGGGCGTGCGCGCCCTGCATGAGGCCTTTGATCTGGCGCGGGCCTGATTTTCCCGAATCCCGGGAAATGGCAATTAAAATAAAAAGTTAAAATGTGAGCTATAGTTTCTGTCAGCGTGGCCGACACAGGGGGTGTCCGGTACGCGCCTGGTTCGTACCGATCGCGTAGTACGCGGGATTTGGTTTGCGAAAGCATGTAAGGAGACGTGGGAATGTTGATACTGACACGCAGGGTGGGTGAAACCCTCATGATCGGTGATGAAGTCACGGTGACAGTTCTGGGTGTCAAGGGCAACCAGGTCCGCATTGGTGTGAACGCCCCCAAGGATGTTTCGGTCCATAGGGAAGAGATCTACGAGCGCATCAAGCGCGAACAGGACGAGGACAGTTCGCAGGAAGTTGCCGGAAACTGACCAGGCCAATATATTCAGCCTTTACGAATGCACCGGGCACCGGTATCCTACGCACCTCTCGGGGTCGTAGTGAACCGGTGCCCGATGCGTTTGGTGGGTGCGTACTCTACCCCCGCAGTTTTGGAGAGATGGCCGAGAGGCTGAAGGCGCACCCCTGCTAAGGGTGTATAGGGGAAACTCTATCGAGGGTTCGAATCCCTCTCTCTCCGCCATCCATATAAAAGCCCCGCAAGGGGCTTTTTTTATGGATGGCGGAGAGAGAGCCCGGTGAGAACCCTTCGGTTCGACGGAGCGGCCGTAGGCCGCGGAGAACGTCGCCGCTTGCGGCGACGGCCCCGAAGGGGTGAGGCCCGCCAGGGCCGAATAATCCCGTTCTGTCCGCAACCACCCAGCCTGCTGTTGCAGGGCTTTTTTTATGGATGGCGGAGAGAGAGCCCGGTGAGAACCCTTCGGTTCGACGGAGCGACCGTAGGCACTATCCACCCTTGCACTTTCCTCCTGGATTCCGGATAATGCCCCGCTCTTACGCGCCCGTAGCTCAGCTGGATAGAGTACTCGGCTACGAACCGAGCGGTCGGGAGTTCGAATCTCTCCGGGCGCGCCATACAAGCGAAGCCGCCACCCCTACAGGGTGGCTTTTTCGTTTCAGCGAAGTGCCTTCGGAGAGGTTCGAACTCCCGACGTTTCAATCGGGTCGAGTTTGACCAGCGGCGCAGCCGCGCAGAACGGCCGCAGGCCGGCCCGCAGGGCGAGGGGCACAGCCCCGAGTCATCTCTCCGGGCGCGCCATACAAGCGAAGCAGCCACCCCTACAGGGTGGCTTTTTCGTTTCAGCAGGCTCCCTTTTGCCCCTGGGGTTTTGTTTGCGAGACACATACGGGATCATGACCATTCCCAATGGCCCGGAACCTGTGTATGGAATCCAAGCGCAGCTATCTCCTGATCGATAACGGTTCGACCCGCGCCGAGGCCACCCTCAACCTGAGACGCCTGGCCCTGGTCCTGGGCGAGCGCTGTGGGGTCGATGTGGCAGCGGTATCCCTGCAGCATGCCGACCGCATCCCGGCCTCTGCCCTGGGCGGCCGCGCGGCTGATACCCTGCCGTCTTTCCTGCGCAGCAAAAGCGCGGAGGGTATCGAGGAGTTCGTGCTGGTTCCGCTGTTTTTCGGCAGCAGTCGCGCTTTGACCCGCTTCATCCCCGACACCGTTGCAGAGGTGGTTCAGGAAACGGGCGCTTTCCGTCTTGAGTTGGGGCGCTCCCTGTATCCCCTGCCGGGCGGTGAGCCACGCCTGGCGGATCTGCTCTGTGACCAGGTGAGCCGGACGGCCGCGGACCACGGCGTGCAACTGGAGCAGGTGGTACTGGTGGATCACGGTTCGCCCATCCCGGAAGTGACGGCGGTGCGCCAGGGACTGGCCCAGCAGATGCGGGAGCGACTGGGTTCCGGTATCAGCCTCCAGGAAGCAGTGATGGAGCGACGTGCCGGCAGTGAATATGATTTCAACGGCGCCTTGTTGGAAGAACGGCTGCAGGCCATGGCGCGGGAGCATCCACACCAGACGGTGATCCTGGCCATGCTGTTCTTCTCTCCGGGACGGCACGCGGGCGCAGGGGGCGACATCGAGGAAATCTGCCAGCGGGTGATGCAGGCGGCCCCCGGTTTCCGGGTCATTCCCACCGCCCTGGTGGGAGAACACGAGGGTCTGGTGGACATCCTGGCGGATCGCTTGCGGGAGGCGGAGGGGCGTCTTGGCGGTTAACCTGGTTTTTGAAACTTTTCTTCCGCCTCCAGCAACGGCAGCGGCATGTGCAGTGCCGCGCAGATGGCGCGCAGCAGTTCCTGCTCGGCCGTGACGGCCTGGCCATCGTGGTGAACGGTGGTCGCCAGGGCGCGTAGCAATAGTTCCTTGTCGGGCAGGCGCAACTCATCGAGTCTTGCCAACGCCGTGTCCAGCCGTTCGGGCCAGTCGTCGGCGCGGGTTTCGCTTTCAACCGCTTCCAGGTTCAGCACCTCCAGGCCCGCCACCAGGGCGGCCCGGGCGGCCGCTGGATCCTGCACGTGGCCATGGTATGCCAGGATGGCGAGCAGATTCCGGGCTTCATCCAGCAGATCTCCCAGGCCGCGACGGCCACTGGCACGTGCCTGGCTGGGATCGCGGGCATCCTCCAGTTGGCGGGCCAGCAGGCGCGCCAGGCTGTATTCGAACACGTCCACCCGCCTGTCGGCATGGATGAGGTCTTCCACCAGCACCAGCAGCTTCTGCAGTTCCTCCTCCGGCCGTCGACGCAAGGCGGGGAAGCTGATCTCCAACAGCGGTATGCGCAACTCCGCCGCCAGCCGCGGTTCAATGTCGAACAGGGTGCGCACCTGCCCCTCGCTCTCCGCGCCCAGGGTCTGGGCTACACGCAGTAATTGGGTCTCGCGGATAGCGGGATCGGGATCCATGAGCAGGTAGCAGATGAGTTCCGGCGCCCATTCCCCGGAGTGGGCGGCACGCTCCAGGGGCTTGGGGATGGCCGCTACCAGCAGCGTGGCAGCCAGGATCTGGCCCACGCCGGGTTGGCCCATCTGTTCGATGAGATGGTCGGGATCGAGGGGCAGTCCCCCGGGTCCGCGCGGGCGTTCTTCAGGAGTGACGATCTCTTCCTCGGAAGCCTGGCGTGCCTGGGCATGGCGCTGCATTTGCACGGCGATCGCGGTGAACTCGGAAGGATCGAAGCCGGGCTCGATGGCCTGGATGCGCTTGACCAGGGGCGGATGGGTGGAGAACAACGCGCTGGCCAGCCCCTTCGCGAACAGCATATGCCCGACTTCCTCGCTATCGGTGACCAGCACCGAGCCGTTGCTGGCGGCACCGATCTTTTTCAGGGCACCGGCAATGCCCTCGGGCTGGCGGGTGAACTGTACTGCCGAGGCGTCGGCCAGGTATTCGCGCTGGCGAGATACCGAGGCCTGGATCCAGCGCCCGAAGAACAGCCCGATGTAACCCACCAGCATCAGCGCCATACCCAGCACGACGATCCCGCCACCGTTGCGGCTGCTGCGCGAGTGGCGCATGGCGAACAGGACCCGCCGGCCGATCACCGTCAACACCAGAATGCCGAACAGGATGCCAATGAGGCGGATGTTCAGACGCATGTCGCCGTTGAGGATATGCCCGAATTCATGGGCGATCACTCCCTGCAATTCGTCGCGATCGAGGCTTTCCAGGGCGCCACGAGTCACGGCCACGGCGGCATCGGCGGGGGTGTAGCCGGCGGCAAAGGCGTTGATGCCGGCCTCCTCATCCAGCACATAGACTTCCGGTACGGGTACACCAGCGGCAATGGCGATCTCCTCCACCACGTTGCGCAGTCGCCGGTTCAGAGGATCGGTTGTATCAGGGGCAACCAGCGTGCCGCCCAGTTCGCGCGCGACCGTTCCGCCGCCGCTGCGCAGGCGCAGGGTGCGGTACAGGCTGGCGAAACCGATCAGGCCGCAGGTAAGCAGGGTGGTCCAGGCCAGCATGCCTGCATGCTGGCTGAGAAGGTCGCGCCAGCCCGGGGTTTCCTCCAGCCCCCCCGCCTGGTTGAACAGGGCCAGGACGATGAGGTTCACCGCCGCGATGATGGCGAGCACGGCCAATGTGAAGAGGACGAGCAGGCCGCGGGTGCGGCGTTGCGCCCGGTCCTGGTGCTCGAAGAAATTCACGGGCGCGCCCTACTGGAAATCCACCTGCACGGGTGCGCGTTTTTCCGGTGCCTCGATGTCCAGTAACTGGGCCGGCTGGAAACCGAAATTGTTGGCGATGAGGTTGTTGGGAAACATTTCGCGCTGGTTGTTATAGTCCATGACGGCATCGTTGAAGCCCTGGCGCGCGAAGGCAACCCGGTTCTCGGTGCTCACCAGTTCCTCGGAGAGCTGCATCATGTTCTGGTTGGCCTTGAGGTCCGGATAGTTTTCCGACAGGGCGAACAGGCGGCCGAGGGCGCCGGCCAGGCCCTGTTCAGAACTGGACAGGCGACGCATGGCCTCGGCGTTGCCGGGATCGGCAGCGGCTTCCTTCAGGTTGCCCATGGCCTGGTTGCGTGCCTGGATCACGGCTTCCAGCGTGTCGCGTTCATGACTCATGTAGCGTTCCGCCACCTTCACCAGGTTCGGAATCAGGTCGTAACGGCGTGTGAGCTGCACGTCGATCTGGGCAAAGGCGTTCTTGTAACGGTTACGGGCGGTGACCAGCCGGTTGTATATGACGACGGCGAAAACAACCACCAGCACGAGGATGCCAAGCAGGATCCATTCCATTTCAATTCCCCCAGAAAAGTGACTGTGGATCAGTCTACTCGACCTGGACGGCGAGGGCGAGCGGGTGCCCAAGGTTTCCCGAACCGGTGGCGGACAGGTATGCTGTCCGCCATGAAGCACACGTCTGAAATCCTGCTGTGTTGCGACCTGGACCGCACAGTGCTGCCCAATGGTCACGAACCGGAAGACGTCCTGGCACGGCCCCTGTTTGCCCGTGTGGTCGCCCGTCCCGAAATCACCCTTGTCTACGTCAGTGGCCGCGATCGACAGTTGCTGCAACAGGCCATTCGTGAGTACGCCATTCCGGTGCCGGACTTTGCCATCGGTGACGTGGGTACCACCCTGTATTATATCGAGGCAGGTGAGTGGCGCGAGGAAGCCGCCTGGTCCGCTCACATCGCCCAGGACTGGCAGGGCGCACCGGCGCAAACCCTGCAAGGCTATCTGCGGGACCTGCCGGAGTTGCGGCTACAGGAGCCTGAAAAGCAGAACCGCCACAAGCTCAGCTACTACGCCGCCGCCGACCTGGATGCGAAACGGCTCCGGCAGGTCGTGGGGCAACGTCTCGCGCGAGAGGGCATTACGGCCAATCTCATCTGGAGCATCGACGAAGTGGACCGGGTGGGTCTGCTGGATATCCTGCCGGCGCGCGCTTCCAAGCTCCATGCCATCGAGTTCTTCATGGAGTTGCAGGGGTTCGCAGCGGATAATACGGTGTTTGCCGGCGACAGCGGCAACGACCTGCCAGTGCTCGCAAGCGGTATCCCATCCGTACTGGTCCGCAATGCCCAGGCGGAAGTGCGGGAAGAAGCACTGGCACTGGCCCGGGAGCAGGGTACACTGTCCGCCCTCTACCTGGCGCAGGGTGATTTTCTCGACCTGAACGGTCACTATACCGCCGGCATCCTCGAGGGTCTGGCCCATTTCCAGCCGCGTACGCGGACTTGGGTCGAAACGGAACTGCACCGACTGCAGGGGACAGGCCATTCACCTGTCGTTACCTGACCGATCAAATGAGGTTCCTCCCCATGTTACGTCCGCTGATGTCCTTGTCGTGGCTGCTGCTCGCTCTGTCACTCACGGCCTGCGCATGGCTACCGCAAAAACCCCAAGCCCCCCGTGTCAGTCTGGTGAACGTGCAGCTCAGCTCCATGGAGTTACTGGAGCAACGTTATGGCCTGACGTTGCGGATACAGAATCCCAATGATTTTGCCCTGAACATCCAGGGCCTGGATTTCGAGGTGGAACTGAACCGCATGCCTTTCGCTTCCGGGGTTGCAGGTCAGCGTGTAGCGGTACCGGCCTTCAGTGAAGCACTGATGCAGGTGGAGGTATCATCGAGTGTCTGGTCACTGGCACGCCAGTTGCGCGAAATGGGCGAAGGCCGCCAGGAGGAATTCAACTATCGCATCCACGGGCGCATGTCCCTGGGAAATCGCCTGACCGCTATTCCCTTCGAGTCAGTCGGTACGATTCCTCTGGTCCTGACGGCACCGGCACGCTGACTCACCGGTCTACTGTTACCCGTTCGTGTCCGCAAGGCTTGCCAGGCCCTCGGAGGCGATTTCCCGCACGTCCGCATCGGTGTCGCTCTCGAGGCGTTGCAGCTCCGGCAAAACCGTTGCATCCCCACTGAGGGCCAGGTAGTGGGCGGCGTCGCCACGGATACGGGCATCTTCGTGGTGCGTGAGGCGTATCAGGTCCGGCAGCAGCGTGGCCATGAAATCGGTTGAGACAAGCTCCTCCATCAGGGCGCTGGCTCCAATGCGCACCGACAACTCCGTGGCCGGGTCTCCCAGCAGTTCCACCAGGCCCTGGCGGTGGTGGGGGTTGCGACGCAGGAAGCTGGCAGCCTCGCCTAGTTGGCTGTGGGTGATCAATTCCGCCAGGTAATCCGCCTGGCCGCGCGGTGAGGCCGTCCGTTCCACCCATTGCGTCAGTTCCTGTTCCGAATACAGACCCGTGAGTTCGAAGGGACCGATGCGTATCCAGGGTACCGAACGGACACCATGGCGAGCGGCTTCCTCGGCTGCCTGTTCGATATTGAAGACCTGCAGCTGGCGAATCCGCCCGCTTTTGACCAGTTCGGCCATGGCGCGCAACACTGTCGGGCAATGGGGACACTGGCTGGCCACGAAAAGCAAGGCATCCGGGGCCGGGGTTTGCGGATCAGTGTTCATGATGGAGCGTTCCTCATCAAGGACCTACGCTGCGGAGGTCGATCTGGAAACTGCTTGAAAACCAAGTGTGATGTGGCATGCTTGCCGTTCGATGCCGACATTTTCCCGCAGCTCCGTTTATACCAGCGCCCGGCAGTCCTGGCCAGCGGGATCGAGTACGGAAAGGCATTGGCGGCATGCACGGTCACGGTATGCCGGTGTTTACGAGGGCATGAGAATACTGTGCTGAAGTTGCGTACTTACAAACAGGATCTCGAACGCAAGCCGGCCATCGAGTTGCAGGCGGCCCGCCTGCGCAAGTGGGTCGAAAAACTGCCCCGGCTGAATTTCGACGAATCCGTCGCGGCGCTGGGCCGTGTCCTGGACGATATCAACCGCACATCCCTCAGTCCTGCCCAGCGTTTTTCCGCCCTGGAAGTGGTTTCACCGGAAGTGGATCAGCTGATCGCCGGGCTGCCCAAACACTATGCCGCGCTTGCGTTCCCCATGTCCTATGGAAAGCGTGAACTGTACCGGCACACACAGGGCCTGCTGGAGGCCATGTCCATCGGGTACAACGCCGTGATCACGGAGCTCGTGCGTGGGGACGCGGAAGTGGATGCGTCCCATACACGTATGCGGGATGCCCTGCTGCAAGCCATCCAGTACACCGGACAACGCATCCTGCATGCCTATTCCGTATATGAGAATGCACCGGAAGGTTGCTGGGGGGAATTGCACCGCTTGTACCAGTACGCGGAGCAGAAGGGTATGGCGAGTGTCCGGGTGGAGCACTTGGCGGATTTTTCCATCCGCGATGCCTACCTGCGCGTCGTGACGCTGGGTTTGGCGAATCCGTATCACCTCATGCAAGGGGAGGCGATCGAGGTATATGCCCATTTGCGCAAGTGGTGCCTGGCCGTACGCCTCGTATGCCCCGAGGAAGTACGGGTTGAGCCGGGTCAGTCCGTGCTCGGTAATACCTTTGTCGTGGATCTTGCCAGCGAGGATCCCCCCCGCTTCTGCCTGTCGGATGAGGAAGAGGAACATGAGCACATACGGGTGCTGCGCCTGGAGGAATTGGTCAGGATCGTAACTGCTGAGATCACCAGGATATCCAAGCGTGAACGGCTCGATATCACCGAACGCCTTTACCGGGATTTTTTGCGCAGGTTGCGCAATGCCTGGGGCAGCCGGCAGCAACGCAAGCAATCACGGGATCCCTGTGACGGGGTAGCCGATATTGCTGCCGGTCTGGCCTCCAGCCATTACTTCATCGGCGGTGAAACCGACTTTACGCCCGAGGATGTTGAGATCGCCCTGCATGGCAATGCCTTTCAACGCGAGCAGGAGCTCAGCCTGGTGCCGCTGGAACATGAGGAATGGAAACATGGGGAAACCCAGGAAAAACTGGCCAAGGGTATTCTAAAACCCAGATCCTTTGGTTTCGATGTGGATGCCAAGGAAGATGATGTCTGGAAAAAGGCCAATACGACCGCTATACAGCTGAAAACCGGCCTCGAGTTGTCCGTCGAAGAACGGTTGCTGAAGACACTGTTCAGCCTGACGTATCGCAATTGCAGTCCGGGTGGTACCGGTCTGGAGTATAGCGGGGAAAAAGGCTTGCGCCTGCGGGTAGGGGAAATCGTTGCCTTGCGTCATCAGGAAAAGGATGGGCCCTGGAAATGGTCTCTGTCTGCTGTGCGTTGGCTCTACTGCGGAGAGGGGGAATCGGGAATTCAGGTGGGGCTGCATCATGTGGGCGGGGGCGCCAGCGCGGTGGCTGTGCGTGGGATCGGCGGAGAGGGTGCAGGTAGTCACTATTTGCGTGCGCTGCTACTGGTGCAAGAAGAGCAACAAAGCCTGGTGGTGCCTACCGGGCGCTTTGATAGTGGAAGTCGCCTGTTATTGAACGACGGCACCGCCTTGTGGTACGCGGATCTTGGTCGATTGCTGCAGACCACCAAGACCTTCAGTCAGTTCCTGATCAGTATGCGTGCACCGGATGGAGACGAACGGAAACACATAGTCGAGTCACTCTACAAGGTCCTGCAATAGTTCACCCGGTACCCTCCCCGAACCAGAAGTCCAGTTCCCTGGTCAGAAAATCCTTCACCGGCATGTAATGGGAACCATCGCAGGAAAAGGTGAGCCCCAGCATGCCGTTCATGATGTTGAGCGAAGCGGAGCGCAGGTAGATGGTGTCGTCGGCAAGGCGCAGGGCCTTGAGCTGCTGGAAAGTCGCGTGGATCTGTTCCGGCGTGACCTGGGCACGCTCGGGGTAGGGTCGCAGTGGATAGGCCAGGCAGAAATCGGGATTGATGATTTCATCGACGGAAATGACCTGATAGCTATAGGGGTCGTCGAATAACCAGATGGAGCAGCGGCCGCTGGAGAAATGAATCTTGCAGTGGAACACGCCATGCTCACGGATCAGGGTTTCGAACATCTCCAGCACGGCGTCGATATGCTCTTCCAGCAGGCTGGGTGCCCGCTTTTGCATGAATACCGTGCTGCGCACCGCCGGATCGCCGCGAAACTGTTGCCACTGGATTTCCGGCGGCCGCAATTGCGTGTCCTGCAGCAGGGCATTGACGGGGAAATCCGCCGCGATGAACCCCAGTAACTGCTCATCCTGGCGCACGGCCTGCAGGGCCGTGATGCACTGTTGCTGGTCATAGATACTGCGGTACACCGAGGACAACATGATGCCCTTGAACGGCAGGTTGTTGGTGAGATAGGGGCGACGGGAAAGGTCGGTACCGCGCCAGGCGCAGTCGATTTGTTCCTGGCGCACCATGGAAGAACGCTCGATGCCGTTCACGTCCCAGGCATAAAGCAGCACGCAGTGAGGAATGCCGGCAATGGCGTCGGCCAGCACCTGGTCCAGCCGATCCGGGTCCGCCCAAGCTCCGGCGCACTTTTGAGCCAGCTTCCCCAGTGGGTCTGATACGGTTTCGGCCAAGGCGGCCTTCTTGGCCAGGATCTGTTCTTGCAAGCTGCTCATGGGTCAGGCGTAACTCTTCAGGCTGTGACAGGGTTGCAGTGTAGTGCATAGTGTATGGTGCAGGTAAGATATCGTCCCATGAAGCCTCTCCGGTCAAATTTTCGCGCTGCAGCTGCCTGATTCATTGCCATGTCACGCCAGGTGGATGTACTGATCATCGGCCAGGGCCTGGCCGGCACCCTGTTGGCCGCGGAGCTCGTGGCACGTGGTGTGCGGGTGCTGGTGGTGGATGATAATCATCGCAGTTCCTCCACGCGCATGGCGGCTGGACTGCTCAATCCCGTCACCGGTCTGCGGTTGACCAAGTCGCGCCAGGCGGAACGTTTCATTCCCGAGGCCCTGCGCACCTATACGGATCTCGAGCAGAGATGGGGTGCGAGCTTTTACCATGCCACACCGCTGTTGCGCATCTTCCGTTCCGAGCGACAGCACGCCGATTGGATTAAACGTCTGGGCTCCCCCGATTATTCTGCCTATCTGCAGGCACCACTGGCACCTGAAGCGCTGCCGGCAGGCCTGTACGCGCCCCATGGCGCAGGCCTCCAGCAACAGACCGGCTATCTCGATACCGTCAGCTTCCTCGATGCCGGCCGTCGCTGGCTGCGTCAGCAGAATGCCCTGCACGAAGGTCTGTTCGACTGGTCCGAGCTGCGTTTGTCGGGATCGGCGGCGTGCTGGCACGAGTGGACTGTGCAGCATGTGATCGCTTGCGAGGGGTACCGGGGCCAGGACAATCCCTGGTTCGGGTGGTTGCCCTTTCGGCCCTGCAAGGGACAGATCCTGACACTGGAGACCGGGGATCCGCTACCCGCATGGATCCTCAATCGCGGCACCTGGCTGGTACCGGTTGGAGCGGGTCGCGCCCGTATCGGCGCCACCTATGAACGGGACGCCATCGAATCGGGTCCCAGCGCGGCCGCACGCGAGATCCTGTTGCACGAAGCGCATGCATTGTTCCCGGACCGCGTGCGCTGGACCCTGGTGGATGAAGCCGTGGGCGTGCGGCCCGGAACCCGTGACAAGATGCCCCTGGTGGGTTTGCATCCGGAGTACCCTCAGCTGGGCATGTGTAACGGCTTCGGTTCCAAGGGGGTGTTGATGGCGCCCTATTATTCCCACTGCCTGGCAGCGGCCCTGGTCGAGGGCACGGCCTTGCCCCAGGAGGTCAGCCTGCAGCGCTGGTGGAATCCCCATGAAGCCGGGTGAATCGCAGCGGGCCTGGCATGGCGGGCAGGGGAGGTCATTGTCGGGTCTTACGGCCATGGCCCAGGCGGCCGTGGCCGAGCGGCTGGCACCGGGTATGCCTGCCATTGATGCCACGGTGGGCAACGGTCACGATACCCTGTTTCTGGCCCGCCAGGTGGGTACCACGGGGCAGGTGTATGGTTTCGACCTGCAGGCCAGTGCCCTGGCAGCCGCGTCCGCGCGGCTGCTGGCGGCGGGGGTTGCGGACCGGGTCAGCCTCATCCATGCCGGCCATGAGACCATGGCGGAACATCTGCCCGCGACGCTACAAGGAAGGGTACAGGCCATCATGTTCAATCTGGGCTACCTGCCGGGAAGCGACAGGCAGTGCATCACCCGGGCCGCCAGCACCCTCCCAGCCTTGCGGCAGGCCCTGAGCTGGCTGACGCCGGGAGGGCTGCTGACGGTGCTGGCGTACCGTGGCCATGCCGGAGGTGCTGAGGAGGCGGACGCCGTGGCCCATTGGTTGCAGGGCCTGGAATCGTCCGCTTACCAGGTGGCTCGCCAATTCAGCGAGGAACCAAGGGGTACTGGTCCGGAACTCGGGCTGGTGTACCGGCGTCTCAACCGGTAGCTACCCTGGCCTTGCTGGCGTTCGGCCTGATGATTCGTATCAGGCATACTATTCCCCATCAGGAGTATCGAACTACTCATCACCATGACCAAGCCGGATTCGACACTGCCCCGCAAATCACCGCGTCAGGACATCGATGGCTTCCTGCGCCAGGTGGAGACCCTGCCCGGGGTGCGCGGCACAGGACAGCCTGGACGGCTGATCTTTGCCATGGACGCCACCGCCAGCCGTGAGCCGAGCTGGGACCAGGCGGCACAGATCCAGGGGCGCATGTTCGAAGAGACTGCGGCCCTGGGTGGGCTGGATGTACAGCTGTGTTACTACCGTGGCTATGGTGAGTTCGAGGCGAGCCCCTGGTACGCCTCGTCCCGCGACCTGCTGGCGCGCATGAGCGCTGTGCGCTGCCGTGCCGGGCAGACCCAGCTGGAACAGGTGCTGCGCCACGCCCTGGCCGAGACCCGGCGCCGACGGGTGCAGGCCCTGGTCTTCGTCGGTGACAGCATGGAAGAGGATCTCGACCGGCTGGGGAACCTCGCCGGTCAGCTGGGGGTGCTCGGGGTGCCCCTGTTCCTGTTCCATGAAGGGCGTGATGGGCGTGCCGGACGCGCCTTTGCCGAACTGGCGCGCCTGAGCGGCGGCGCGGTCTGTCCCTTCGATGTCGGCAGCGCCGATCAATTGCGCGAGCTGCTGGGCGCCGTGGCTGTCTATGCGGCGGGAGGCCGCCAGGCGCTGCGCGCCCTGGGTGAGCGGCGTGGTGGCCGTACCCTGCGACTGCTCCAGCAGCTGCAGGGCGACTAGCCCATGTTCATCCGTATCCTGTTTGGACTGGCGGCCGTGGCCGCCCTGCTGTGGCTGTTGCGCTGGTTCCTGCGCAACCCACCGGCCCAGGTGCGGCGCCAGCTGATCCGTGGCCTCTTGGTCGCTGGCATCGGCGTGCTCATCCTGCTGGCGGTAACCGGCCGGCTGCACTGGCTCTTTGCCCTGGGTGCCTTCTTGCTGGCCAGCGCCGGACGCTTGCTGGCCCTGCTCAATATGCTGCCCCTGCTGCGGCGGGTGGGAGGGGCCTTCAAGTCCGGCGCGGCGCCCGCCGCAGGGGCGGCCGGCAGCCAGCGCTCCCAGGTGGAAAGCCGCTTCCTGCGCATGAGCCTGGACCACGACAGCGGCCACCTGGATGGCCAGGTACTGGAAGGACCCCATGCCGGGGCCCGGCTCAGTGAACTGTCCCTGGCGACGCTGCTGGATCTGTTGCGCACCTGCCGACAGGAGGACGAGGATTCCGCGCAGCTGCTGGAATCCTACCTGGATCGGGTGCAGGGTGCAGACTGGCGTGACGGATTCGCGTCGAATGGCCAGGAACAGAACGGTTCCGCTGGTGGTCCCATGACAGAGGAGGAAGCCTGGCGCATCCTGGGCCTGGAGCCGGGCGCCGATCGCGAGGTGATCATCGCCGCCCATCGCCGGCTCATGCAGAAGCTGCATCCCGACCGCGGCGGTTCCGACTACCTGGCCGCCCGCATCAACCAGGCCAAGGACCGCCTGCTGGGAGAGACCTGATTCATGCCAGTTGCTACTCCCGAGGCACGACAGGAATCGGCGGAATTGATCCATGACCGCAACGCGGACGGCCAGGGTCGGCTGTTCGAGCCGTCCTGAGCGCAACGACAGGAGAACTTGACTCATGTTTGGATTTGGCAAGCCAGTGGAAATGGTCCGTCCCGAACAGGCATTGCCGGGTCGGGTGGAACAGATGCCGGTGCCGGAACGGCATTTCGTCAATGGCCATACCCTGACGCCACCCTTCCCGGAAGGCATGCAGACAGCCCTCTTTGGCCTGGGGTGCTTCTGGGGCGCGGAGCAGGGTTTCTGGAAGTTACCCGGTGTGTATACCACGGCAGTGGGCTATGCCGCGGGCTATACCCCCAATCCCGGCTATCGAGAAGTATGCACGGGCCTGACCGGCCACAATGAGGTGGTGCTGGTGGTGTTCGATCCCGAACAGGTTTCCTACCCGGCATTGCTGCGTCACTTCTGGGAGGCCCACGATCCCACCCAGGGCATGCGTCAGGGTAACGATGTGGGTAGCCAGTATCGTTCCGGCATCTACGTATACAGCGAGGAGCAGCGACAACTGGCCGAGCGCTCGCGGGCGCAGTACCAACCCCTGCTGCACGCCGCCGGCAAGGGCGACATCACCACCGAGGTCCTGGACGCGCCGGAATTTTATTACGCCGAGGAATATCACCAGCAATACCTGGCGAAGAATCCCAATGGCTATTGTGGGCACGGTGGTTGCGGTGTGCCCTTTGGAGATGTGCCGGCCTGAAGCGCGCTGGCAAGCACCGGCCGGATGCCGGATCGGGGATCAGAATTTGCTGTGCTGGTGGCGGTAGTGATGGGGCGGCACGTTGAGCTGCAGCCAGTAGTCCTCGATGTGGCCGATCATCTCCTCGAAGTTTTCCTGGCTGGTGGGCTTGCGCAGGTAACTGTTGATGCCGAGGTCATAGCCGAGTTCCACGTCGCGGTGCTCCTGCGAGGAGGACAGCATGATGACGGGCAGCAGGCGGGTGGTGTTCCGGTTGCGGATTTCCCGCAATACGTCGAAGCCGTTCAGCTTGGGCAGCTTGATGTCCAGCAGGATCAGGCAGGGTAGTTTTTGGTCCAGCTGAGAGGATCCCGGTCCCTCGGCAAACAGGAAGTCCAGGGCTTCCTTGCCATCGCGTTTCACCACGATGCGGTCTTCCAGGTTGCGCTTGCGGAAGGCGCGCAAGGTGAGCATGACATCATCATCGTTGTCTTCCACCAGCAGGATGCTGTCACAGGTCGGGCTGGGTGGTTCCGAGTGCCGTGGCGCGCCGGGTTCCAGCTTGAACAACACGGTCTTGATGCCGATTTCATGACACCAGGCGATGGCGGCATCGGAAGTCTTGAATACCCGGGCCCCGCCGCGCTTGGCGGACAAGGTATCGTGCCGGTCTTCCTGTGTATGGTTCTGTAACCGTACATTCCACCCGGAGCCGGCGGGGTCGGATACCACCAGTGCCTTGTTGAAATGCCCCTTGCCCACGAGAAGGCGTACTTCACGCTCCTGCATTGCTATTTTCCCTGCCGTCAAATGAGGATTCAGGTATTTTTTATACCGCTTGTGGGCAGAATATAGCCCAAACTTGGGAAAATGGGTAATGGAATGAAAAATATTAGTTTATTCGTATTATCTTATGGTTGGCCCAGGGCCTGCAACGACACCGGCGCAGTAGGTCAGTCTCAAATCCGACAAGCTCCTAGAGATTGATGCGGATTTCCCGGAAGCCGATGCGCTGGCACCAGCGTAATGCCGCATCGCTGGTCTTGAACAGGCGGATGCAGCGCCCCCGTTTGTTTTCCAGGGGCACCCTTCCTCCATCCCGCATCAGGAAATACAGGGTCCAGCCTTCCCTCACCAGATCCTGTTCCAATACGGCTGCGCGGATATCCCCGCTGGCGAATTGTGCCGAAGCTTCCCGTTCTTGCACTTTTGGGTCCCCGATATTATTGATTCGGGGTATTGTGCCTGCAACGCGGGCATGGGGTAAAGGCTTGCTGAATCATCCGTTGCCCAGCAGGGCGTCGAGGTGAGCCACGACACAGCGTCCCAGTGCCGCGAGGGCATAACCGCCTTCCAGTGTGGAGACGATGCGCCCTTGGGCATGGCGTCGCGCGAGTACGAGCAGTTCTCGCGTGACCCAGCGATAATCGGCTTCTCCAAAGGCCAGTCCGGCCATCTCATCCTCCGCGTGGGCATCGAAGCCGGCAGAGATCATGATCAACTGTGGGGCAAAGGCCTCCAGCCGTGGTAGCCATTGTTCCGCGACGGCCTGACGGAAAGCAGTGCCGTCGCTGCCGGCGCGCAGGGGCGTGTGCACCATATGTGCAGGGTCAGCTTTCGTGCCACTGTAGGGATAGAAGGGGTGCTGGAAACTGGAGCAGAACAACACCCGGGAATCATCGGCAAAGATATCCTCGGTGCCATTGCCATGATGAACATCGAAGTCCACGATGGCCACGCGCTGCAGGCCATGCTGGCACAAGGCATGGGCGGCACCGACGGCCACGTTGTTGAAGATGCAAAAGCCCATGGCGCGGCGGCGTTCCGCATGGTGCCCGGGTGGCCGCACCGAGCAGAAGGCCTGGCGAGTCCTGCCTTCCATCACCGTGTCCACCCCCAGGATCACCGCGCCCGCCGCCCGCCGGGCCGCCGCCAGACTGTGCGGGTTCATGAGGGTATCGGAATCCAAACGTACATAGCCTTCCCGGGGAGCGCTGTGGAAGATGAGATCCACGTAATCGGGATCATGCGCCCGGTACAGTTGATCACGGCTGGCCAGTGGAGCCTCCATGTGGCGGAGCGCCAGTTCCATGCTGCTGGCCAGCAGCTGATCCTCTATGGCGGCCAGTCGCTGCGGACATTCCGGGTGCCCCGCGCCCATTTCATGCAGGGCGCAGTCGGGGTGCGAGATAAAGGCAATGGTCATGCCGGTGTTCCCTTGTTACCCTTGAGCGGCGCTATTCTGTCACATCCCCGGTCAGGTGCGTGTGCCATACCTGGAAAATCCCCCAGCCTGAATATCTGGTCATCGTCACATGTCCCAACACTATCTCGACAAGCTGTTCGCACCCGGGGCCATTGCCGTGTTCGGCGCCAGTGAGCGCCCCGATTCAGTGGGCACACTCATCTATCGAAATCTGCGTGACGGTGGATTCCAGGGCGTGCTGTATCCGGTCAATCCCAAGTATGCGTCATTGGATGGGCAGCCTTGCTATGCCTCCATGGCGGAGTTACCCGGCCCGGTGGACCTGGCTGTGATTGCCACCCCGGCCGCCACCGTATCGGATATCCTGGAGGCCTGCGGCGCCCGTGGCGTGCGCACCGCCATCCTGATCTCGGCTGGTTTCGGCAATGGTGACGAGTCCGGGCGGGAGCGCAAAGAGGCCGTGTTGCAGGTGGCCGCCCGTTACCGCATGCGACTGCTGGGCCCCAACTGCCTGGGATTGATCCGCCCGAGCCTCAACCTGAACGCCACCTTCAGCAAGAACAGCGCCCGGCCCGGCGGACTGGCCCTGGTGTCCCAGTCGGGCGCGCTCTGTACCGCCATCCTGGACTGGGCCATCGCCCACGATGTGGGCTTTTCCACCCTGGTGTCCCTGGGGGATGCTGCGGACATCGATTTCGGAGACCTGCTCGATTACCTCGCCCAGGATAGCCAGACCCGCAGCATTCTCCTCTACATCGAGGGCATTCGTGATGCACGCCGCTTCATGAGCGGACTGCGCAGCGCGGCACGCATGAAGCCGGTGATCGTGCTCAAGTCCGGGCGGCACAGCGAGGGTTCGCGCGCGGCACTTACCCACACCGGCGCGTTGATCGGTGCCGACGATGTGTTCGATGCCGCTCTGCAGCGCGCTGGCGTGGTGCGAGCCATGTCCATCGAACAATGGTTTGCCGCCGCCCAGTTGCTGGCCAGTGAGGATCGGGTCAGCGGCAATCGCCTGGCCATTGTTACCAACGGTGGCGGTCCCGGCGTCATGGCCGTGGACCGGGCGATGGACCTGGGGGTGCAACTGGCGCAGCTGGCACCTGCCACCATCAAGGCCCTGGAAGCCGCACTGCCAGCTCACTGGTCCCATGCCAATCCCGTGGATCTGCTCGGGGATGCCGGCGCGGAGCGCTACGGCGCGGCGGTCCGTGCCTGCCTGGCGGATCCCGGTGTGGATGGATTGCTGGTGATGCTGACCCCGCAGGCCATGACCGATCCCAGCGCCTGTGCCGAGGCGGTGATCGCCGCGCGCCAGGGCAGTCACAAGCCGGTGCTGCTGTGCTGGATGGGTGAAGAACAGGTGCGCGTCGCGCACGAGCTCTTTGCCCGGCACCACATGCCCGCCTTCGGCAGTCCCGAGTCCTCCGTGGAGGCCTTCGCCTATCTCACCCGTTTTCAACAGAACCAGCAATGGCTCACCCAGGTACCGACCCCGCTGGGTCGCAGCAGCGAACCGGACATCGAGGGCGCGCGGCTGATCATCGAAAGTGTGCTGGCCGAGGGACGCACGGTGCTGGGTACGGCGGAATCCAAGGCGATTCTCCATGCCTTCGCCATCCCGGTCACCCAGAGCATCGAATGTCACAGTGCCAACGATGCCCTGGTGGTGGCCGAATCCATCGGTTATCCCGTGGTGATGAAGATCAGTTCAGCGGATATCACGCACAAATCCGACGTGGGTGGGGTGCGGTTGAATATCGGCTCGGCCCAGGCGGTGCGCATCACCTACAACGAAGTGCTGGAGGCGGTGCGCGCCAAATATCCCGAGGCGCGTATCACCGGAGTCACCCTGGAGCCCATGTACAGTTCGCGCCACGGGCGCGAACTGCTGGTGGGGGTGATCCGCGACCCCGTATTCGGGCCCGTCATCAGCTTCGGTGCCGGCGGGGTAGAAGTGGAAATCCTGCGTGATCGGGCGGTGGCGCTGCCGCCACTCAATACTTTTTTGGCACGCAAGGCCATCGAACAGACTCGAATCGCCAGGCTGCTGGGCGAATTTCGCGACATGCCCGCCATCGACATGGAGGCGCTGGTGCAGGTGCTGCGCCGGGTTTCGGAAATGATCTGCGAGCTGCCCCATATCCGTGCCATGGACATCAATCCCCTTATCGCCGATGCCCAGGGCGTGATCGCCCTGGATGCCCGCATCGAGGTGCAACGGCCGCACCTGTCCCTGGATCGCTACAGCCACATGGCCATCCATCCCTACCCCAAGCACCTGGTTTCGAGCTGTCAGCTGGCCGACGGTACCGATATCATCATCCGGCCCATCCGTCCCGAGGATGCCGGGATCGAACAGACCTTCGTCAAGGCGCTGTCGAGCCAGTCCCGGTATTTTCGCTTCATGCGCAGCCTGAACGAACTGACCCAGGAGATGCTGGTGCGCTTCACCCAGATCGATTATCACCGCGAACTGGCACTGATCGCGGTGCTGGAGCAGGATGGCCGGGAGACCGAGCTGGGTGTGGCGCGTTACATCATCAATCCCGATGGCCAGAGCTGCGAGTTCGCTCTGGTAGTGGCCGATGCCTGGCAGGGCAAGGGCATCGGCTCCCGTCTCATGCAGGCCCTGATGGAAGCGGCGCGACAGCGCGGCCTGGGTGAAATGGATGGCGAAATCCTCGCCAGCAACCACAATATGCTGCACCTCATGACCAGCCTGGGCTTCAGCCTGCATACCAGCGGCGAGGACCCTGGCGTCAAGCTGGCGAGCAAGGAACTGTGAGCGGAACCTGACATGGCCCAAGACGACGCCAGCGCCGAAGCTGATCCGGAAACTGGAAACATCCGTTGTGCGGGTCGCTGGACCGTCGGTGGCATTGTGGCCCTGGCGGCACGGCGGTCGCGCATCGCCGCACCCGCCGGCCGGACGGTATGGCTGGAAGCGAGTGCGATCACCTCCCTGGATACCAGTGGAGCCTGGCTGCTGGAGCGCCTGCGCCTGCAGCTGGAGGCGGCAGGCAACCCGGTGGAGGTGCAGGGCCTGCAGCCTCACCATGCGGACCTCTACCAGCGGGTGCGCGAGCTGGGTGCCACCGAGCCGCCACGGGAGCCGCGTCTTGGCGGCTTGGCAGGCACCGGCCGCGGCACGCTGCGCGGGCTGGAGGAACTCTACAGTTTTCTATCCTTTTTCGGTGCCGTCGTGATGCGCGGCAGCTGGCTGTTGCTGCACCCGCGCCGCATGCGCTGGAAGGCCGTGTTCATCGACCTGTATGGCTCCGGGGTGACGGCACTGGGCATCGTCGGCCTGCTGTCTTTCCTGATGGGGGTGGTGATTGCCTACCAGGGTGCGGTGCAGCTGCGCGCCTTCGGTGCCGACATCTACATTGCCGACCTGGTCGGCCTGTCCATGGTCCGTGAGTTGGGACCGCTGCTGGCGGCTATCATCGTGGCCGGGCGTACCGGGTCCGCCTATGCCGCCCAGATCGGCACCATGCGCGTGACCGACGAGGTGGCGGCACTACGTACCATCGGTATCGAGCCCCTGGACCTGCTGGTCATTCCCAAAGTGCTTGCCCTGTGCCTGGCGCTGCCGCTGCTGGCGGTGTTCGCCGATATCATGGGGGTGCTCGGCGGCATGATCCTGGCCAAGCTGCAGCTGGGACTGAGTTTCGCGCCTTTCCTGGATCGTCTCCAGGAAGCCATCACCCTGCGTTCCTTCCTGATTGGCCTGGGCAAGGCGCCGGTGTTTGCCCTGGTGATTGCCCTTATCGGCTGCTTCCAGGGTTTTCGAGTGCGGGGCAGTGCCGCCAGTGTCGGCCAGCACACCACCCGGGCGGTGGTGCAGGCCATCTTCCTCATCATTGTCATCGATGCCCAGTTTTCGGTGATCTTCAGCTGGCTGGGAATCTGATATGGCCCCAACAGCGGACCTGGTGCTGGAGTTGCGCGGGATCTGTACCCGTTTTGGCGCGGTAACGGTCCACGACGGGCTCGACCTCGAGGTGCGAGCTGGCGAGATTTTGGCCCTGGTGGGTGGGAGTGGCAGTGGCAAGACCACCTTGCTCCATGAAATGATCATGCTGCGCCGGCCCGACCGGGGTTCCATTCGCCTGTTCGGCGAGGAGGTCACTGGCGACGTCGGGCGGGAACGTCTGGAGCGCATGCGTCGGCGCTTTGGCGTATTGTTCCAGCATGGCGCGTTGTTCACCGGTCTCAATGTGTTGCAGAATGTGGGCGTGCCACTGCACGAGCATGGTGGGCTGGACGCCGCGCTCATCGATCAGATCGCCCTGCTCAAGATCCGCCAGGCCGGGCTGCCGGCCGAAGCAGCACTGAAGTATCCCGATGAGCTCAGTGGCGGCATGGTCAAGCGCGCCGCGCTGGCGCGTGCCATGGCCCTGGATCCGCAGTTGCTGTTTCTCGATGAGCCCACCTCGGGCCTGGACCCGGTCAGCGCGGGTGCCTTCGACGAACTCATCCTGGACCTGAAGCAATGGCTGGGAATGACGCTGGTCATGGTCACCCATGATCTGGACCTGCTCTGGAAGGTTGCGGATCGGGTGGCGGTGCTGGGCGAGGGGCGGGTGGTGGCTGTGGCGCCCATGGCCGAGCTGGAGGAGGTCGATCATCCCGCAGTGCGGGCCTATTTCGAGGGCGCGCGTGGGCGCGCTGCGCGGCCACAAAATTCCACGCAGGTGTGAATATGGATAGGGAATTGCAGGTAATCAAACAGCCCTTGGTGGCTTATCGGTTACGGGACCGTCGGCCGCAGGGATGCCGCCGTCGAGCGTACAGGGATGTATTCACCGCGAGTCCCGATACAG
>DATHUT010000307.1:0-4834 GCA_035462005.1 Gammaproteobacteria bacterium
GCCAGGGCTGTTCTACACCCACCCGGTGGCGATCCATATCATCGATGCCGAGGGCATGAGGCCCCTGCCCTATCGTAAAAGCTACTTCACCTTCGCGGACCCCGAACTGGAGAAACGCGTGCCGCCTGACCTGGGTTATGCTGGCTTCAAGCTCAGCTACCCCCTGTCCGGTAACGGCGAACAAAACCAGTTCCTGGTATTCGCCGGCGCCAGCTATTTTCGCGCCGTCGGCAAGCGGGATGCCTGGGGCCTGTCGGGACGCGGCATCGCCGTCAATACCGGGCTGCCCAGCGGCGAGGAGTTTCCCTCCTTCACACATTTCTGGCTGGAACGCCCCGCGCCCAATGCGCGCAACCTGCGTTTATACGGATTACTCGATGGCAAGAGCCTGACGGGCGCCTACCAATTCGTGGTCACGCCCGGCGAAACGACCCAACTCCAAGTGGAAGCGGTGTTGTTTCCTCGCGGCGATATCCCACTGATCGGCATTGCGCCCTTGACCAGCATGTTCTTCTTCGGGGAAAACACACCCCGCCCGCCGGGCGAATGGCGACCCGAGGTGCATGATTCCGATGGCCTCCTGCTCAACGATGGTGCCACCGGTGAATGGTTGTGGCGCCCCCTGCTCAATCCTCAGCGCCTGGAGATGGATTACCTCAAGGTAGAGGCGCTGCGTGGTTTCGGCCTGCTACAGCGTGACCGAGACTTTGATCATTTCCAGGACCTGGGTGCCCTGTATGACCAACGTCCCAGCGCCTGGGTGAAGCCAAAAGGTGATTGGGGCCCGGGCAAAGTGGTGTTGGTGCAACTCCCCACCCCCGCCGAAACCAACGACAATATCGTGGCCTTCTGGACGCCGGATAAATCACCGGCACCCAGCAAACCCTATCGCATCGCCTACGAGCTGTCCTTCGGCCGTCCCGACGTTACGCAGAATCCCATGGGCAAGGCCATCAACAGCTTCATCGGAGATGGTGGCATCGTCGGCGGCGGCAACGTGGCGGGGGCCTACCGGGTCATCGCGGATTTCCAGGGCGGACCACTGGACAAGCTGAAACCCGGGGCGCCGGTCACCGCCACGGTGAGCGTCCAGGAAGGCGGCGAGCTCATCGAGCACTTTGTGGAATACAATGCACCACTGCGCGCCTGGCGACTTTCCATGCTCGCCAAGCCCGCGGAGGGAAAAGCCCTGGAACTGCGCGCCTTCCTCTCCGAAGGGGAACGCACGCTGACGGAAACCTGGGCCTACCGCCTGCCATCCGGCAACGGCATCTTATCCGATGGCAAGCGTCGATGATCGCCACCCCCGGTGAAGTCGCCCTGACCCGGGTATTGGCCTACTTGCGCCTGGGCAGGATGCCCATTACCCGTGAAGTCATGATCGAGGCATTGGCACTGGTGCAGGAAGAACTCCGGGATGAAGAACGGCTGCAGCCCCTGCTACAAGGGTTGATGGTGCGGCTGCAGGCACATTTCGCCTTGCCGAACCCGACATTGCCGCCGGTGTGCCCACCCCTGCACCGCGGCAGCATCCAGTATGAGGACTGAAGCGACGCCCCCTGCGGAAGCAACGGCTCTCCCCCGCTGGCGTCGCGCCGCCATGGTGCGGCGCACCCTGTTGACCAGCCTGGTGCTGGTGCAGACCCTGGCGGGCAGTTACTTCATGGCCTGGGTACTGCCCTACCATGGCGGCAACCTGGTGGAACAAGGGCTGATCCTGCTGTTCGCCCTGTTGTTCGCCTGGATCTCGGTGGGTTTCTGGGTCGGGCTGTTCGGCTTCGTGATACGCCGCCTGGGAGGAGATCGTCATTCCCTGCTGCATCAGCATGTGCCGGAAACCCTGGCCAGGCAGCCCTTGGCGCGCACTGCCGTGGTGATGCCCATCTATCACGAGCCGGTGGAACGGAGCCTAAACGGCTTGCGCGCCACCTACCGATCCCTGCAGGCTACGGGACAGCTGGAACATTTCGATTTTTTCATCCTGTCCGACAGTCGTGACCCCAAGGTGTGGCTGGCCGAGCGGGAGGCCTGGTACCATCTATGCGAGGAACTTGGTGCCGGTGGCCGCCTGTTCTATCGCCGACGGCGGCTCAATCAGCACTACAAGAGCGGCAACATCGCCGATTTCCTGCGCCGCTGGGGGCGGGATTACCACTACACCATCGTGCTCGACGCCGACAGCCTGATGGCCGGTGACACCCTGGTCAGCATGGTTCGCCTGATGGAACGGGAACCACGGGTCGGCATCCTGCAGACAAGTCCGACCATCATCAACGGCCGTACCCTGTTCGCCCGTGTACAGCAATTCGCCAGCCAGGTGTACGGACCCATTTTCACCAGCGGCCTGGCCGCCCTGCAACTGGGCGAGGCGGCCTACTGGGGTCACAATGCCATTATCCGCAACACCCCATTCATGCGTCATTGTGGCCTGCGCAAGCTGAGCGGCTTCGGGCTGTTCAGCGGTCCCATCTCCAGCCATGATTTCGTGGAAGCCGCCTTCATGGGGCGGGCCGGGTACGAGGTTTGGCTGGAACCGGCGCTGGGCGGCAGTCACGAGGAATCACCCCCGGCGCTTATGGAGGAACTCAACCGCGACAAACGCTGGGCCAAGGGCAATCTGCAGCATCTGTGGCTGTTGTTGTTTACACCCCGGTTGCGCATGGCCCATCGTATGGCCCTGCTCAACGGCGTGATGTCCTACCTGGCCGCGCCACTGTGGTTTGGCTTTCTGGCACTGACCACCCTCGCCGCGGCACGGCTGTTCCTGCTGCCCATCGAATATTTCAGCGCGGAACCCAGCCTGTTTCCCCAGTGGCCGAAATGGAATCCCCAATGGGCATTGGGGCTGGCCGCAACCACCCTGTTCCTGCTGTTCTTTCCCAAGCTGGTGGCCGCTGTCGACCTGGCCTTCAGCAGGCGACTGGCGCAGCATGGTGGCGCGCTGCGGCTCACTACCAGCATCCTCATCGAAATGCTGGCATCCGCGTTGCTAGCGCCCGTTCGCATGCTGGCCCACACGCGCTATGTCCTGGAGGCCCTGTTCAACACCACACTGCGCTGGGCGGGACAAAACCGCAGCCATGAAACCCGCTGGCGTGACGCCTTCATCAACCAGAGTCCGGGAACCCTGCTGGCCCTGGTCTGGGCCGGCTTCGCCTGGTGGATGGACCCCGTCTTTTTCTACTGGACGCTGCCGGTGGCTCTGCCCCTCATCCTGGCCGCGCCCACGTCTGTACTGTTGGGACGCATCTGGCTGGGACAATGGTTACGGGATCGAGGCCTGCTTCTGGTCGGCCAGGAACTGCACCCGGAGCCCGTGCTGCGGGAACTGCATGCGGCACCAGACTTCCCGCAACCGGCGGACGAGACCACCGCCTTCAGCCGCGCCGTGATCGATCCCGTGCTGAATCGCATGCACTGCTCCTGTGCGCGCCAATCCCATCGGGGCGCCAAGGCAAGACAGGTGCAGCGACTCACGCAGCTCTGCCTGGAACAGGGACCGGACAGCTTCAGCCGCCGGCAACTCAGCCTGCTGGCGGACGATGCCACGGCCCTGCACCGCCTGCACGAACAAGCGTGGTGCGCTCGCCCCGACAGCTATTGGGGACGGGAAGTGGCAAAATTCCAGGGCATCGACTACCTGATCGTGCCTTCAAGAGAACCCGCACAATGATGAACCTGGCCCTGTTGCTTGCCGGCATCCTGCTCTTGACCCTCGGTGGCGAGGCCCTGGTACGGGGCGCGCTGGCTGCGGCGAGACGGCTCGGGGTATCTCCCCTGCTGGCGGGACTGGTCATCGTGGGCTTCGGCACCTCGGCACCGGAACTGGTCGTGTCCGTGGATGCCGCCCTCAACCAGCAGCCGGATATCGCCATCGGCAATGTGGTGGGCAGCAACATCGCCAATATCCTGCTCATCCTCGGTGCCTGCGCCCTGATCACCCCCCTGACCACGAGCCGTGCGGCCCTGTTCCGGGATGGCATGACGGTGATCGGCGCCAGCCTGCTGTTCCTGGCCCTGGTAGGTGGCGCCGCCCTGGAGCGGACGGATGCCGCGATCCTGTTGCTTTGCCTGCTCCTGTACCTGGGGTATGCCTATTGGACGGAGAGCCGCACCCATTCACCCACCGCCGAAATGCATCGCCATGAGGCGGAAGAATTGACCCTGTTGCCACCCACGACCCTGGCCACGACTCTGACCCTCGTGATCGGCCTGATTACTCTTGTAGCGGGTGCACGCATCCTGCTCATGGGGGCAACGGGCATCGCCCGGGAATATGGTGTATCGGAGGCCGTCATCGGCCTGACCATCGTGGCCGTTGGTACCTCCCTGCCCGAACTCGCGGTGTCGCTGGTGGCAGCCCTGCGCCGCCATGCCGACGTGGCAGTAGGCAACATCCTCGGCAGCAACATCTTCAACCTGCTCGGCATCCTCGGGCTCTCTGCCCTGCTGCAACCCTTGCCGGTGAATGCCCGCATCATCGCGCTGGACCAGTGGGTGATGTTGGGTGCCGCCGTCATACTCATGCTGTTTCTGTATACGGGCCTGCGCCTGTCGCGTCTCGAGGGCGCCCTTCTGCTGGTCGCCTACGGTGGCTACCTGGCATTTGGCGTATTGTAGCGAAGACCGTACCCGGTCGGAGCACACGCCAGAGCGTAGCGGCAAACGCCGTCGTTTTGTCGTGATGGATGCGCCGCGAGCGCCGGATGTATGAACCCATGAGCGAGAAGACTGGCACCCTCGAAGCTCTCTACAACCACATCAGCGGTGACGAGGACGCACGGGTCTGCAGAGACATCCCGGATGCGGCCTGCAACGACCAGCCGCGCAATTT
>DATHUT010000308.1:0-4822 GCA_035462005.1 Gammaproteobacteria bacterium
GTTCATGAAGAGGCTGGGAACGAGCACGGCAACGGCCGCCGCGACGACAATACCGGCCAGGGTGCCAATACCGGCACCCACCAGGATATCCAGGACGAAATGATTTCGGGTTGCGGCCTGTTCCGGCTCGATAGCATGTCCGATATGGGAGCTGCCCTTATGCATGTGCATCATCAGCACATCATCCAGGTGCGCATCCGCCAACGCATGGCGGGCGGTCTCCATGCTCGCCGCATCGGGGTAGATTGCCGCAATTTTATGAGGGTAATGTTCGATTCTCATGGCGATATCCTCCTTTGTTTACAAACATAAGGCGATCGCCATGGCATTGCATTGACAATTTTCAAAGCCTCAGCCATCTCGAAGCAGGAGTGGTATTGCGATCCATCAATACCAAAAGCCGGGATCTCGGCTGTTTGGTGCTTCACGACCCTGGTTTAACGACCGAGGGCGCGCATTCTACCGCATAGTCACCAGCTCCTCCGCGCTGGTGGGATGGATGGCCACGGTGTCATCGAGATCCTGCTTGGTGGCGCCCATGCGTATAGCCACGGCGAATCCCTGCAGCATCTCGTCGGCGCCGTCGCCGATGATATGGCAGCCCACCACCTTCTCTTGGGCGCCCACGGTCACCAATTTCATGGCGGTCTGGCGCTTGTGCTCTACTGGTGCGTAGTACATGGGGGTAAAGCGGGTCTGGTAGATCTTCACTGCGTCGCCATGGGTGGCGCGCGCCTCGTCTTCGGTCAGCCCCACCGTGCCGATGGGCGGGTGGCTGAATACCACGGTGGAAATGTGCTCGTAGACAAGGCGCCGTTCCTGCATGCCACCGAACAGGCGGTCGCCGAGGCGACGACCGGCGGCGATGGCCACCGGGGTGAGGGCCGGCTTGCCGGTAACGTCGCCCAGGGCGTGGATGCCCGGCACATTGGTGTTTTCGAAATCGTCGGAGGGCACGAAACCATCCTCCGTCATGGTCACACCCGCCGCGGCGAGGTTCAGGTCGGCTGTGAGCGGGGTGCGGCCGATGGCCCAGATGAGCTGGTCGAAGCCTTCCAGGCGCTGGCCGTTGGTGGTCTCGATGCACAGGCTGCCATCATCCTGCTTCGTCACTGCCGCCACCTGGCTGCCGGCCAGGATGCCGATGCCGTCGTTGAGCATCTCCTCCATCAGGCTTTCGCGCAGCATGGCATCGAAGTTGCGCAGCAGGTGTTCCTTGCGCAGCAACATGGTGACATCGGATCCCAGGGCATTGAGGACACCGGCCAGTTCCACGGCGATGTAGCCGGCGCCCACCACCGCCACGCGGCGTGGCAGGGCCTCGAGTTCGAAGAAACCGTCGGAGGTAATACCCAATTCGGCACCGGGGATGTCGGGCAGGGCAGGGGTGCCGCCCACAGCAACGACAATGTGATCGGCGGTGTATTGCTGACCGTCCACCTCCAGGGTATGAGCATCGACGAAGCGCGCGGTGCCCGGGATCTCATCGATGTTCGAATCCGCCAGGTAGGTGTGGTACCAGCCGTTGATACCCTGCACATAGGCGTCACGCGCCTGCTTCAGCGTGGCCCAGTCGAATTGCGGCTGGTCGAAGCGAAAGCCATAGCCGGCCGCATCCTGCAGCTTGTGGGCCAGGTTGGCGCCGAACCACATCACCTTCTTGGGCACGCAGCCGACGTTCACACAGGTGCCACCGAGCGGTCCCTTCTCGACCACGGCACAGCGGGCACCATGTTTCGCGGCGCGCTCGGCGACCGACAGGCCACCGCTGCCGGCGCCAATGGCGATGAGATCATAATGCTTGGACATGACTAGGGCCTTATGCTTGCGGAAACCAGGGGGCCCATTCTACCGACTGGCAGAGGATAGGGGCAGTGCTCACCGAACCAGGCACATTGGCCACGAAACCACACGGAATGACACGGAATGACACGGAAAGCAGGTGCACTGCACGGTTCCGTGTGTTTCCGTGGTCAATATTGCTTTACAGTATAAGGCATCGCATTTCTGCACTGGAAAAACGCCATGGACAACCCTCTGCTCGACCTCCAGGATCTCCCCCCGTTCAGTCGCATACAACCAAAGCAGGTGGAACCGGCCATCGACCTGTTGCTGGCCGAATCGCGCCAGGCCATCGAGGCCCTGCTGGTGGCCAACAAGACCTATACCTGGGACAACCTGGTCCGGCCCCTCGAGGATATCGAGGATCGGCTCAACCGTGCCTGGTCACCAGTGGGACACCTGAACGCGGTCATGAACAGCGATGCCCTGCGCGCCGCCTACAATGCCTGCCTGCCCAAGCTGAGTGCCTACGGCACCGAACTGGGCCAGCACGAGGGGCTGTTCCGCGCCTACCGGCAGATCGCCGACGGGGAGGAATACACACGCCTCGACGCGGCCCAGCGTCGCGTGATCGACAATGCCCTGCGCGATTTCCGTCTCTCCGGCATCGAGCTGGAACCGGCGCAGCGTGAACGTTACAAGGCCATCCAACAGGAGCTGTCCTCACTGCAATCCAAGTTCTCGGAAAACCTGCTGGATGCCACCCATGCCTGGACCCGGCAGGTGCTGGACGAGAGCGAGCTGGCCGGCCTTCCCGACAGCGCCAAGGCCCTCGCGCGCCAGACGGCCGAGCAGCGCGACATGGAAGGCTGGGTGTTCACCCTGGAATTCCCGTCCTATTACCCGGTGCTTACCTATGCCGACAACCGCCACCTGCGCGAGGAACTCTATACCGCCTACGTGACCCGTGCCTCGGACACCGGTCCCCATGCCGGGCGCTGGGACAACGGCCCGCTGATGGAGCGCATCCTGGCACTGCGCCACGAGGCGGCACGGCTGCTCGGCTATGCCAACTATGCAGAGCGCGCCCTGGCCACGCGCATGGCGGAGACCACCGACCAGGTGCTGGGTTTCCTGCAGGATCTCGCGGATCGTTCCTTGCCGGCGGCGCGCGAGGACCTGGAGGCGGTGCGCGCCTTCGCCGCGGACGAGTTCGGCGTGAACGAGCTGGAGGCCTGGGACGTACCCTACTATTCGGAAAAACTGCGCCAGGCCCGCTATGCCATCTCCCAGGAGGAGCTGAAACCCTATTTCCCCGTCACCCGCGTGCTGAGCGGCATGTTCGCCGTGGTGGAACACCTGTACGGCATCCGCATCCAGGAACGTGGTGGCGTCGATGTCTGGCACCCGGACGTGCGTTTCTACGAGATCGAGGACGCCGACGGCCGGCTGCGTGGCCAGTTCTACCTCGACCTCTACGCCCGCCTCAACAAGCGCGGCGGCGCCTGGATGGATGAATGTATCTCGCGCCGGGTGCGCGGCGAGCAGGTACAGACCCCGGTGGCCTACCTGACCTGCAACTTTTCACCGCCCATCGGCGCGCAGCCGGCGCTGCTCACCCACGACGAGGTGACCACCCTGTTCCACGAGTTCGGCCACGGCCTGCACCACATGCTGACCCGCATCGATTACCTGCCGGTAGCCGGCATCAGTGGCGTGCCCTGGGACGCGGTGGAGCTGCCCAGCCAGTTCATGGAGAACTGGTGTTGGGAACGCGAGGCACTGGACCTCATCGCCGGCCATTTCGAGACCGGTGCCAAACTGCCGGACACCCTCTATCAACGCATGATGGAAGCACGCAACTTCCAGTCCGCCATGCAGATGGTGCGGCAGCTGGAGTTCTCCATCTTCGACTTCCGCATCCACCGCGAATACGACCCGGCGCGCGGCGGCCGCGTCTACGACATCCTCGACGAGGTGCGCCGGCAAGTGGCGATCATGCAGCCGCCTTCCTTCAACCGCTTTCCGCACAGCTTCTCGCACATCTTCGCCGGCGGCTACGCTGCGGGCTACTACAGCTACAAGTGGGCCGAGGTGTTGAGCGCCGACGCCTTTTCCGCCTTCGAGGAGGCCGGCATCTTCGACCGCGAAACCGGGATGCGCTTCCTGGCCAGCGTGCTGGAGCAGGGCGGTTCACGCGAACCCATGGAACTGTTCATCGAATTCCGTGGCCGTGAACCCAGCATTGATGCCCTGCTACGTCATAGCGGCCTGGCGGCCTGACCGGGGTTGGCTGCCAGCCACCGTGCCCCATGGATTGCGGAGCACGAGCCGGGTTGTTCTGGTGATGACCTAGGGAATTGGACTCAGCTCTCGTCCGGGATCGCGATACCGTACTTGCGCACCCGGTAGCGGATGGTGTCGCGGGTTGTGTTCAGGGCGCGCGCCGTCGCGGTGACATTGTGGTGATTCATTTCCAGGGCAGTCACGATCACATAACGATCGATATCCTCGATACCGAGACTACCATCGAGCGGAATCCGGATCGCGTCGCCGTCGCGACGCATGCCCTCGGGTTCCGCATCCTCGCGGGGATTCTCCACCCCCACACCTGCACCCGGCAGTTGAAGCCAATACTGCGGGAATTCCTCGCTCTCGGAAAAAAGCACACAACGTTCGATGACATTACGCAGCTCGCGCACATTCCCGGGCCATTCATGCTTGCGCAAAGCATCCCAGACCGATTCCGTTATGATCCTGACGTTGCGCCCGGACTTGGCGTTGAACTCCCTGACGAAAAGCGGTACAAGCTCGTCCAGGTCTTCGATCCGTTCGCGCAGGGGCGGAAGCTCGAGACGCACGACACTCAGCCGATGATAGAGGTCGTCGCGAAATTCGCCGACACGCACACTCTCCTCGAGATCGCGATTGCTGGCCGCAACGACCTGCACGTCAACACTGATCTCTTCATCCCCGCCGACGCGACGGAAGCACTTCTCCTCGATGGCCTTGAGCAACTTGGCTTGCAATCCCATTTCGA
>DATHUT010000309.1:0-2912 GCA_035462005.1 Gammaproteobacteria bacterium
GGGCGCTTCCTTTTTGTCAGTACCACCAGTGCTCCGGGTCCCCGCGCCATGGGTGATCCGTTCGCGCCAGCCATGAAGCCCGGGTTCTGGCCGCACCTTGCGAATATCGGTCGTATCGAAGCGGCCATGCGGGAAGCGGCAAAGAGCGGCATGACCTGCGTGAATCTGCGCTGTGGTCTGTTTGCCGGTGAACGCTATGGATTAGGCCTGTTGCCCATCCTGCTGCCGCGCTTGAAGACACACCTGGTACCCTGGATCAAGGGCGGATCAACCGGGATGCCCATCCTCGACGGCCAGGATATCGGCATGGCCTTCCGCTGCGCCGTGCGGGCGGAAGGCCTTTCGGGATATGAGAGTTTCAATATCGTAGGTCCGGAAATCCCAACGGTACGCACGGTGATCGATTTCCTCCATGCGGAATTTGGCTGTCCCCGGCCGCATTTCAGTGTGCCCTTCACAGCCGGGTATGCCTTTGCCTGGTTGATGGAGAAAATGGATCCCCTTGTGCCCTGGGAACCCCTGGTGGTGCGTTCCATTATCCATCTTCTCGAGGAAACCCATGCCGACAATACCGCCGCGACGGAACGCCTGGGCTACGTGCCGCAGGTGGACTGGCGCATGGCCATCCGCAGGCAGGTGGCGGAAATGGCGTGGCGGCAGCGACGGCCGATGTCCATGGCCATGCCCGCTCATTGATACGCGGAAGGTCTTGCCATACCGCTGGTCCCGGTAGCCCGGTACAATGTGTCGTCGGCGTACCGGAACGGCAATATGGCGCTCAAACGCAAAGGTCAGGAATTCAGGCAGCATATCGTGGAGACGGCCAATCGGTTGTTTTATCGGCATGGATTCAACCAAACCTCGTTCAGCGATATTGCCGAGGCCGCTAATATTCCGCGTGGGAATTTTTACTACTACTTCAAATCCAAGGATGAAATCCTGGAAGCGGTGGTGGATTATCGGCTGGCAGGGATTCGCACCATGCTGGCGGAGTGGGACGCGACCATTCCCGACCCGCGGGATCGCCTCAAGAGATATGTGCGGATCCTGCTGAACGAGGAGCAGGACATCCTGCGCTACGGTTGTCCCATGGGATCGCTCAGCGTGGAGTTGAGCAAGACACAGCTGGTGCTGCAGTCCCGTGCGCGGGAAATGTTCGAGGCGTTTTTTGACTGGTCGAAGGCCCAGTTCCTGGCCCTGGGTTGCGGGCGGGCCGCACGGGATCACGCGCGACATCTGCTGGCGGTGAGTCAGGGCGTCAGTCTGCTGGCGAATGCCTTCGAGGATAGTGCCTTCCTGCGCCGGGAGGCCAACCAGCTCATGCGCTGGATCGACGATGTCTGAAATTCAACGGCAGGCAAAACATGACCGATACGACTGATTTCCGCAGCGCCTTTCGTGGCACCTTTTCCGGCGTGTTGCGCTGGCCTCAGCTCGATGCCCTGTGGGTAACCTTGCGGGACGTGGCGGGCGATGGCTGGTACATCTATGCCCTGGGCGAGGCACCGCCGACCCGCGTGGCGACGGCGGAGGAATTCAATCGTTTCATCGATGAAGTGGATGTGTTGTTGCGGCGTGAACATGAAGAAGACTACTGCGGCATCGTCTACACCGACAGTTTCGAGACGCCCGCTTTCGTGAAGATCTTCGATCCCAATAATCTCGGCGTTTCCTGCGGCTATAGTGACAATCCGCCACTGCCTGGCTGGATTCTGTCGCGCATCCCGCCAGTGGACCTGCAGGCCGGTGTCTTACCCGGCAATCGCAAGCGCTGGTGGCAGCGTTTGTTCGCCTGAAGGTCCAGCCTGTTGGTGAATGCCTTCGGGCCCAGCGTATGCACTGCATCGGTGAATTGTTGGCAAGGGGCTTTCAGCGGCGTCTTTGCCCGGTATCCTGGCACTTCTGTGACCTAGCATGAAAAAAAGGCGGCCCGGAGGCCGCCTTTTCTCGAGGGTGGTCATGGAGGTCAGCCGCGCCGGCGGGCAATTCCCATCAAACCGATCAAGCCAGAGCCGAGCAGCCAGACCGCGGCGGGAATCGGCACGGCGGTGATCGTCAGGTTGCCGTCCACGGAGACCAGGAAGTCGCCCATATCCACGCTGTTGCCTTGGACGCTGGTGACGCCGGAGAAATCGGTGGCACCATCGGCCAATTGCAAGGTGAACACCGAGCTGCCACCGAGGATAGTATCAGGGGAGAAGACACTGCTGTCGTACCCCGTGACCATCACATCGATGGAGGTGACGCCTAGCCTCCCGCCAAAGACGGTACCGCTGCCGCCGATGATACTGGCGTTCAGAATGGCATTACCATCGCTGAAGCCGCTGTCGGTATTAAAGTTATAGTTGGCAGAGCCATCCAGGTAGATTTCCGCCGTGCCACTGTCGATGGTGAAATCCACAGTGGTGGCGGTGACGTTGGTAATGGTTTCCTGGAAGTCGGCGCGAATGGTCAGCTCGTAGCCTGCGCCCTGACCGGTGATGTTGAGATTGGGAGCCTCAACCCCCGTGAGTCCCAGGCTATGGCCCGTGACGAAGGTCTGGAGATAGCCGTTGTAGTTGTCACCGACTGATGGGTTGGTAGGGCTTCCGGAACCGGGCGCCGCTTCCAGCAGCACCACCCCGACGCCGAAGTCATAGCTGTCGAAAGGGCCTACTATTTCCACGCCGTAGTCTGCCGTGCCCTGCCAGGTGGTGGCGGCCTGGGCGGACAGGCTGATCAGGGTCGCGCCCAGTACGGCAAAGGCCCGTTTTGCTAGATAGTCCATTGTGTAGTTCCTCCACAAAATTGCCGGATGTCATGCGAACGCTGTGGCTGGCAGGGCCAGCAGGTCCCTTGCGAGGCCTTCTGCCCTGCATGCGTCTTTATTTGCATATGCCATACCAAAAAAAATAATTCTTTGTGAAACAGGG
>DATHUT010000310.1:0-3462 GCA_035462005.1 Gammaproteobacteria bacterium
CCGGTCCCTGGCGGCAGTACTGGCGCGCACCGACACCGACTTGCCGTCGATGGTGAGGCTGTCGCCCTCGCCCACCTTCTGGCCCAGCTCCGCCGGCTGGCCATTGACCTGCACCCGACCGGCGCGAATCCAGTCTTCCACCTGGCGGCGGGAACCGAGTCCGGCCCGCGCCATCACCTTCTGCAGGCGTTCCTGAGTATCTGTCGTCATGGGAAAGCCGGGATGGCCACGGAACACGGAATGAATACGCCAACTGCTTGATGAGCGGGTAGGAGCGGGCTCTGCCCGCGAATGTGCGCGGCCAAGGCCGCTCCTACAGACGCAATTCCACAATGCGTCGGGTTGAAATTATTCCGTGTTCTTCCGTGTGCTTCCGTGGCCATGATAATCAATGCAGCCGGGACGGCTGCTGATCTTCCGTGTCCTCGTCCACAGTCTCCTCGACGCCCACCACGGACAACAGCGGTGGCTCGCCGTGGCTGTCCTCGTCCGCGGTCTCCTCCACGCCTGCCTCACCAGCTTCCTCCATGGGCATGCCCGGCACGCCCAGGTCCAGTTCGGCATTGATGCTGTCGATGTCGCGCAGTTCCGCCAGGGTGGGTAACTCATCCAGGCTCTTGAGGCCGAAGTAATCGAGGAAGTCGCGGGTGGTACCGAACAGGGCCGGGCGGCCGGGCACGTCGCGATGCCCGACGACGCGGATCCACTCACGGTCCTGCAGGGTCTTGATGATGGAACTGCTCACGCTCACGCCGCGTACGTCCTCGATTTCGGCACGGGTGATGGGCTGGCGATAGGCCACCAGCGCCAGGGTCTCCAGCAGGGCGCGGGAATAGCGCGCGGGCTTTTCCTCCCACAGCCGCGACACCCAGGGCTCCATGCTCTGGCGCACCTGGAAGCGATAGCCGCTGGCCACCTCCACCAGTTCCAGGGCGCGCCCGTCATAGTCCCGTTCCAGCTCGCCCAGTGCCTCCTTCAACTCCGCCTTCTCGGGCGGGTCGCCCTCGGGGAACAGGGTCATCTGCAACTGGTCCAGGCTCATGGGATGGCCGGCGGCCATCAGTACGGCTTCGATAATGTTTTTCAGGTGTGGTTGGCTCATGACGGACTCTACTCGGCGTGGACCGCGTCGCCGTCATCGGCGATCGCTTCCGCTTGCGAGGTTACGGGGTGGACATAGATGGGGGCGAAGGAATCGGCCTGGGCCAGCTCGATGAGGGATTCCTTGACCAGTTCCAGGATCGCCAGCAGGGTGACTACCACCCCCATGCGACCCTCCTCGGGACTGAACAGGGCACCGAAGGCCACGAACTTGCCCGGCTGCAGCAGGCTCAGCACCGCCGACATGCGCTCGCGCACCGACAGCGGCTCCATCTGGATATGGTGATGGGTAAACATGGACGCCCGCTTCATGACTTCGCGGAAGGCCAGCAGTACCTCGCGCAGGTCCACTGGCGGCGGCACCGATACCACCTTCTTGTCCGGGCTCTTGACCTTGACCGGGAACACATCGCGACCCAGCCGCGGAATGGCATCGATATCCTCGGCGGCCTGCTTGAAGCGCTCGTATTCCTGCAGGCGGCGCACCAGGTCGGCGCGCGGGTCGAGTTCGTCGCCCTCCTCCTCCGTGGGTCGCGGCAGCAGCATGCGCGATTTGATCTCCGCCAGCATGGCGGCCATGACCAGGTACTCCGCCGCCAGCTCCAGCTGCAGTTCCTTCATCAGCTCCACGTATTCCATGTACTGGCGGGTGATCTCGGCCAGGGGGATATCGAGGATATCCAGGTTCTGGCGCTTGATCAGGTACAGCAGCAGGTCCAGCGGCCCCTCGAAGGCCTCGAGGAACACCTCCAGGGCATCGGGCGGAATGTACAGGTCATGGGGAAGACTGGTGACCGCTTCCCCCTGCACAAAGGCGAAGGGCATCTCCGACTGGCGGGGATGGTTCTCGCTGGGGGGCTGGGATTCGCTCATGCACTATCTGCTGTCTGGTGGTCGTGGGGGGATTCTACCGCAATTGGAGAACCCGGGCTGTAGGAGCGACCTGTGGCCGCGAACGATCGTGGCATTACCGTTCGCGGCCACAGGCCGCTCCTACATGCCCGTCGTTCCGGCACATGCCGGAGCAATTACAATAAAATAATTATTTATAATTCAAACCAATTGCAGATCTTACTTCATCCATAGTCTCATCTGCCACATCGCGTGCCGCCTCGCAGCCCTCGCTGATGATGCGGCGCACCAGGGCCGTGTCCTGCTCGAATTCGCGGGCCCGCTCCTGGATGGGGGTCAATTCCGCCACCACCGCCTCGATGACCGGCTGCTTGCAGTCCAGGCAACCGATGCCGGCGTTGCGGCAGCCGTCTTGTACCCACTGGCGGCGGCTTTCATCGGAATAGACCTGGTGCAACGGCCACACGGGGCAGTTCTCCGGTTCGCCGGGATCGTCACGACGCACCCGGGCGGGGTCGGTGGGCATGCGCCGCAGACGCTCCGCCACCTCGGCGGGGTCGTCACGCAGGGCGATGGTGTTGTTATAGGACTTGGACATCTTGCGCCCGTCCAGGCCGGGCATCTTCGATGCCGGGGTCAGCAGGGCCTGGGGTTCGGGCAGGATGATGCGCCCGCCCCCCTCCAGGTAACCGAACAGCCGCTCCTGGTCCGCCAGCGACAGGTTCTGCTGTTCCTCCAGCAGGGCACGCGCCACATCCAGGGCTTCGTGGTCGCCCTTTTCTTGATAGCGTGTGCGAAGTTCATGATATAACTTCGCGTTTTTCTTACCCATCTTTTTGGCAGCAAGCTCCGCCTTCTCCTCGAAGCCGGGCTCCCGGCCATAGAGGTAATTGAAACGCCGCGCCACTTCCCGGGTCAGTTCCACATGGGACACCTGGTCCTCGCCCACGGGCACCTGACCGGCGCGGTAGATGAGGATGTCGGCGCTCTGCAACAGGGGGTAACCGAGAAACCCATAGGTGGCCAGGTCGCGCTCGCGCAGCTGTTCCTGCTGATCCTTGTAGGACGGCACCCGCTCCAGCCAGCCCAGGGGGGTGATCATGGACAGCAGCAGGTGCAGCTCGGCGTGCTGGGGCACCTCCGACTGGATGAACAGCCGCGCGGCCTGGGGGTTCACCCCGGCGGCGAGCCAGTCCACCACCATGTCCCAGACACTGGCCTCTATGATAGAGGGGTCTTCGTAGTGTGTGGTGAGGGCGTGCCAGTCGGCGACGAAGAAGAAGCAGTCGTATTCGTGCTGCAGCTTGATCCAGTTTTTCAGCACCCCGTGGTAGTGGCCGAGGTGCAGGCGCCCGGTGGGCCGCATACCGGACAATACCCGGTCACTGTGTTGCGAACTGCTCAATGGGTTCTCCTGATCGTTAAGTACATATGGCCTTGGCGGGATGTCGCGCCTGTCGGCGGGTGTCGGGCGCAGGGACGCGGCCGTCAAGCCTACAGGGACGTATT
>DATHUT010000311.1:0-5228 GCA_035462005.1 Gammaproteobacteria bacterium
CGCGAAGATACCCAGCAACAGGGTGTTGATCAGCAGTGCCTGGCCCAACGGTGCCTGGGGCTCTCCATCGATGGTTACAGGAACCCCGAAGCCACCTATGAAGCCGATGGCATAGAGAAAGGTGGCGAAGAACAGGGCGTAGCAGAGCACGCCGTAGCTGAAGATGGTGATACGCTTGAACATGATCATTCCTCCATGGTGGTGTCCGGGTGCGGGGATGAACCCGGGACCGGTGGGGAATGCAGGGCCCGCCCGGTCTGTGGAAAACAGACTAGGCCAGGGACGTATCCAGGTGATTTCAGTGCGGCGCTACTTTGTTGCCGCTTTGTAACCGGCGTCCGTGGGACGGGAGGCTCAACCCCGGAGGTTGATCAATGAGCGGACCTGCGAGAGCAATTCATCGATCTCAACCGGTTTGCGGATCAGGGCGTTGATCCCCGTTGCGTTGAGTTCGGCCTGACTGATGCCTTCACTGTAGCCGGTATAAAGGATCACGGGAAAATCCCTGCGCCGTTCGCGCAGGGCGCGCGCCAGCTCCATCCCTTTCATGTGCGGCATGGTCTGGTCCAGCACGGCGAGGTCGAACCCATCGGGGTCGGTCACGAAGCGTTGTAAGGCCTCTCGGCTGTCATGGAAGACATACGCCCTGAGTCCCCAGGTTTCCAGGAGGTCGCCCATGAAGCCACCCGCGACCTCGTCATCGTCCACCACCAGCACCCGACCGCTGAACGAAGGGGCCGCGCCAAGGCGGGTGTTGGTTTCCGTCTGGTCACCACAGGCGTCCACACTGGGGTCGAGTGGCGGGAACAGTACGCGGAAACGGGTACCCTGCCCTGGCTGGCTGTCAACCAGGATATGGCCACCGTGTTCATGCACGATGCCATGCACCGTGGCCAGTCCCATGCCGCTCCCTTTGCCCACTTCCTTGGTGCTGAAAAACGGCTCGAACATGCGTTCGAGCACTTCCGGCATGATGCCCGGGCCGGTATCGCCCACTTCCAGTTCGAGAAAGGTTCCGCTGACCGGCTTGCGGCAGCTGGCGCAAGTGGCCGCTTCGGCTTGCGTGATGCCAAGACGTACCTCGATATGCCCGCAACCCTGCATGGCGTCACGGGCATTGATGCATAGGTTCATCAGCACCTGTTCCACCTGTACCGGGTCGAGCATGGCGGCGCACGCCCGGGTGTCCAGCTGGGTGCCGATCTCGATGCTCGAGGGCAGGGTGGCGCCGAGCAGCTTGACCGTTTCCCGGATCAGGGGAGAGAGGTGGAAGGGACGCGGTTCGCCACGCTGACCGCGCGAGAAGGTAAGCATCTGCTGGATCAGGTCCCGGGCACGTTGGCCGGAACGCTGGGCCCGTTCCAGATAGCGCGCCAGCTTGAGGTCGTCGTGTTCCGCCACGCGTTCCTGGGCGAGCATGATGTAGCCCATCACGCCGGTGAGGATATTGTTGAAGTCATGGGCGATACCGCCGGTGAGATGGCCGATGGCCTCCATCTTCTGGGCCTGGCGCAACTGCGCCTCCAACTGGCCGCGCGCCGCCTCGGCTTCCTTGCGCTGGGTGATATCACGGGTGAAGGCGATGAGCCGATCCACGCCACCGATGGTGGCACGCTGCAATAGCACTTCGTCCCAGTGCAGGCTGCCGTCCTTGTTGCGGCGGTGCCATTCCAGGCGCTGGGGCCGGCCGGCCTTGACCCTGGTGATGTACTTGAGTGCCTCCTGCAGGGTGTACGGGGGCACGCCCGAACTGAGGTCGTCCACCCCCAGGCCGAGCATTTCCTCGTACTCGTATCCGTACTCGCTACAGGCCGTGGGATTGACATCGACGATGGCCCCGCTATCTATGTCGTACACAAAGATGGCGTCTGCCGATGACTCGAAGATGGCACGATAGCTGGCTTCGGAGGCTCGCTGGGCCTCCTCGCTGCGCATGCGCTCCAGTTCGGCGGCGGCGCGTACCGAAAAGATGCGCAGGATGGCCTCGATGAACCCCGATTCGCGCATGGCATCACGATGCAGCACGGCGATCAGGCCCAGGGGCTCTCCCTGCGCATCGAACAGGGGATAGCCGGCATAGCTCCTGAAGCCCATCTGGCTGAGCATGTTGTCGCCAGGATAGCTGGTGCAGATGTGGTCGGGGATGAATTGGAACATCTGACCTACCACGGACTTGCAGGGCGTACCCTTCAGGTCGTACTCCATGTTATCGACCGGATTCCCCCTGTCGCAGATGGCAAGGGTCTGGATGCGCCGTGTCGGTCCATCGATCAGTTTTCCGATAAAGGCAAAATCCACCCCCAGGCTGTCGGTGATGTGGCGCGTTATGGTGGGAAAGATATCCTGGCCGGTGGCGCCGGAGACCCCCAGGGCCACATCCCTCAGTGCCCCCTCGATGCGCTTGCGTTCGGTAATATCGGTGGACATGCCGCACAGCGCGTAGGCCTCGCCGGCGCTGTCGTAGAGCGGGAACTTGACCGAGAGGTAGATCCGCTCTCCCTTGGCGGACTGGGCGTGTTCCTCTACCTCGATGGGCGCATTGTGTGCAAACACCTGTTCGTCATTGCGGCGAAAGCCCGCGGCGATATCCTGCGGGAAAATATCCTCATCCCGGTGCCCGATCACCCGGGATTCGTTCAGGTCGAATACTTCCAGCAGGCGCCGGTTCGCGAACAGATATCGGCCCGCACGATCCTTGACGTAGACCATGGCCGTGCCGTTATCGAGGATCTGGCGCAGCCAGGGCTCGGCAAGACCGGCACCGCCGGGTAGTGCGCTGCTCAGCATATCCATCTGGTTACCCCGGGCTCATTCGTATCAGGCTCGAGCATAGCATTCGCCTTGAAGCCGTGGCGTGGCTCGTTACAAAGCCGCTACAACTGAAACAATCGCGATACAAACCGACATCCCGTTCACGGGCTTAACGCGGCACCTTCGGAAGATTCGGGAACGAACATATAGCCGACGCCGCGCAGCGTGCGGATGAGGCGGGGTTGTTCCGGGTCGGGTTCGATCTTGCGGCGCAGGCGCGCGATGCGGATGTCGATGCTGCGGTCGAAAGGGTCCCAGTCACGATTCTGGGTCAGGGTCAGTAGCTGGTCGCGCGACAGGGGACGGTTGGGTCGCTCCACGAACACGCGCAAGAGCTCGTATTCCATGCTGGTGAGCGGGGTCTCCTTGCCCGCCGAACTGAGGAGTTGCCGCGTGTCCAGGTCGAGTAGGCAGTTGCCGACGGGGACGCGGCGTGTGGCGACAGAGACCGTAGCCGGTGTTGTTGCCTCGGTTCCGCCGTCGCGCAAATAACGACGTAGTACGCTCTTCAAACGTGCCCGCAGCTCGCGGGGGTCGAAGGGCTTGCTGATATAGTCGTCGGCACCCACTTCCAGGCCGATGATGCGGTCCAGGGTCTCGCCGGCACCGGACACCATGATGATGCCGATATCGAAGTGCTCACGGATGTGGCGTGCCAGACTCAGGCCATCCTCGCCCGGGAGCCCCACATCCAGCAGTGCGACCTGTGGCGCACACCGGGTCAGCAGCGCACGGGCCGTCTTGGCGCTGTCGGCCTCGTAAACCTCGTACCCCTGGTCGTCAAGATAATCACGCAACAGATCACGCACGTCCGCGTCGTCGTCGACGATCAGGATCTGGATTGGCTCAGGCATTGTAATTGTTCTCCCGCGAGGGCTGCCGGCGGATTCCAGTCAGAAAGTATAGGCTAAAATGATCAAAATCGCGTTTTTCAGACTGCCGGCGTCCCGGGACTCGTGTTCGGGCCCGGCCGAGCGTCTCCGCCCGGCTGGGCGGAAAGCTACCGGGTGCGGCGCGGAGGAAAGAATTTAACAATTGATTTATATGATTATTTTGATGCTGCTTGCGGGCGTCCCGGCATCCCGGCGGTCGACTGGACAAGACCCTCCCGAGCCCCTACAATCTCGCCTCTTTCCGTGGCCGGTTTCAGCCGGCCATCGGCTTGGACGATCCCTGGCTACGTAGCTCAGCTGGTTAGAGCACATCACTCATAATGATGGGGTCCCCTGTTCGAATCAGGGCGTAGCCACCATTTTCCCTTTTATTCCCTATCGGCTTGCGTGACAGGCCACCTGCCGGTCTGGCGGCCTCCGCGCTACGCCAGCCTGCCCCCGGGAACCCATACCGCGAATTCACGTTCGGGGATAAGGAGCCCAATGGCTGGCTGCTCCGGCGGATACTGGCTATCACGATGGAATCACGCATAATTACCCAATCCACCGCCATGCTCGGATTCCCGGTGCAAGGCATTCTGCCCGCGCGGCCTTGCACTAAAGAGTTATCGGAGTTGAAGGTCCCGGGTTTGAAATGGAATGACGGGACTGTGCCGTGACCCTTCTCGATCGCCCTTGTTGAATACCCGTCAGGGGTGACCATATGCAATGACGAAAAGGAGAAGAAAAATGTCCAGTAATCAGATACTCGGTATCGTACTTTTGGTGGTGGGGCTCATCCTGCTCTACTTTGGCTATCAGTCATCCCAGGGTCTGGCGGACCAGGTCCATGAAACCTTCACCGGCCGCTTTACGGATTCCACGGTCTGGTATTTTGTTTTTGGTGCGGCCTCTGCGATCGGAGGTCTCGTGTTGCTGGTTTCCAGGCGCTGATCCACCATGCCGCTTAGCGGAGCCGGCAAGCTCATCGGCGGACTGTGGATCGTATTGGGCTCGGTACTGTTTTTCGGCACCATCGTAGCTACGGTGACGGCCTATTTTCTGCGTGCGCTCAACCGGCCCGTCCGACAGATCATCGATACCATCGAATACAACCTCGAGCGCCTGGATGACCTGAGCATCGGCGAGCTGGACCTGCTGAAGGAAACCACCGACGGCCTGATCGAACACATGGAACAGCTCAAGGCGGCCCAGGCCAACCGGCGTGAACAACCCTGAGGCGTTTATCACCCTGGTCCTGGAGCTGCAGCGCCAGGCACGGGTTGCCCGACAGCGCCGCTTGTTGCTGTTGTCAGGTGACGCGGACTGGTGCCGCGCCATGGCAGGAACTTGTCTCGAGACCTTGCCGGAACGGCAGGCCCTGAGGGTCGGGGACGCGCCCCCGTGCGGTGTACCGCGGCTGACCCTGGCCGAGGGCCAGCAGGTACTGGGACAGGAGTTGGATCTCCTGGTGCTGGATGCCCATGAGTGCTTCGACCGTGACGTGTTCGGTGCCTCGTCCGGGGCACTGGTGGGGGGTGGTCT
>DATHUT010000312.1:0-2306 GCA_035462005.1 Gammaproteobacteria bacterium
GGCCCTGCTGCTGGCGGGAGGCTGTGCCCAGCGCCCGCCCCACCAGGAAATCGCGGATCCACTGGAGCCCGTCAATCGCGCCATCTACAAGTTCAATGACAAGGTGGACGAATTCGTACTCAAGCCCGTGGCCAAAGGCTACCAGCGCGTGACGCCAAAGCCGGTGCAGAAGGGCGTTCACAATTTCTTCCAGAACCTGGAAGAACCCATCGTCATTGTGAACGGGGCCCTGCAGGGCAAGGCCCGGCAGGCCACCTCCGACAGTGCCCGCTTTTTCTTCAATACCACCTTCGGTGTCGTCGGACTGTTCGACGTGGCCACTTCCATGGGCCATCCCAAACACCGTGAGGATTTCGGCCAGACCTTCGGTGTATGGGGTTTCGGCGAAGGCTGGTACCTGGTACTTCCCCTGATGGGTCCGAGCACGGTGCGCGATACCAGCGGTCGCCTGCTGGACAGCCAGATGGACCTTGTCACCCAGCACGAGGAAGTGCGTGAACGCAATTCCGCCATCGCCCTGCGTCTCGTGGATACCCGTGTTCAATTGCTGGATGCCACCCGGATGCGCGATGCCGGTGCCCTCGATCCCTACCTGTATACCCGCGAGGCCTATCGCCAGTATCGCTGGAACCTCGTCCATGACGGCAATCCGCCGCTGCCGGATTTCGAACAATTCGATTGATGCCGGCCTATAATCAGGGCGACATCCAAGGCTAGGAGGAGACGTGGCCCGCTACATCACCCTTTCCAAGGCGGCACGACTGGTGGGCGTCAAGCGTGGCACCTTGCAGAAGCGCATCCGCGCAGGTGAGCTGTCCACCTTCGAGGGCGAACTGGATGTGGAAGAACTGCTGCGTGCCTACCCCGGCACGCAGATGGAAGACAACACCATGATCGAGCGCGTGGAGCGCTTCATGGAAGAGGCCTTCGCCAAGGCCATGCGCCACGAGTCCGAGGCCCTGGATGTGCACACCCTGGCGCGGCGCGTCAGCCTGCTGGGCCAGGAACTGGCCGCCGCCAAGACGGAGATCCATCGCTACAACCACCTGATGGAACAGATCAAGCAAGCGGTTGCCGGCCTGCAGGGCGGCGCCGAGGTGGCGGCCTTCCGATCCTGGTTCGTGCAGGTCCTGGAAGGCGACGAGGATCAGCACGGTTATCCCCGCGAACTGCTCGACAAGGAAACCTTCCTGCGCATCCTGGCAGCCCATGTGCGAGTGCTGCCCAGCGGTCATGATTATTTCGTGGAAGGCGCGGTGGACCTGCTGGACGCCGGCCTGAGCGCCGGCCTGTCCCTGCGCTATGGCTGCGCCGATGGCAGTTGCGGACGTTGCCGCGGGCGACTGGTTTCCGGCGAGGTGCGCCAGACACGAACACCGGTATACGAACTCAACGCGGCGCAGCAGGAACGGGGCGAGCTGCTGCTTTGTTGCACCACCGCCGTCACCGATGTGGTCATCGAGGCGGTCGAACGGCACTCCGATGAGGAGATCCAGGAGCAGCGACTCGACACCCGCGTCCGCCGCCTGCAGAACTGCGGTCCCGCCATGAACCTGGTGGAACTGCGCCCGCAACCGGGGCAGCGGCTGGAATTCCGCTCCGGCCAGTATGTGTGGCTGGAGACCGGGGCGGGGCGCGGCGGCGAATTTTCCCTGGCCAGCTGTCCCTGCGATGCCAGCAAGCTGGAACTGCACATTCCCCACCCTGCCGGGGATCCGGCCGCCGGCACCCTGGGCGAGCTCAACAAGGGTGACAGCATCATGGTGATCGGTCCGCGCGGCCGCTTCGTGCTCGGTCAGGATGCCTCACGACCGTTGCTGATGCTGGCCTGCGACGGAGGCTTCGCGCCCATCAAGGCGCTGATCGAACAGGCCATCGCCCTGGACTTGGTGGAGTCCATCGAGTTCTACTGGCTGGACAGTGGCGAGGCCGGCCAATACCTCGACAACCTCTGCCGTTCCTGGGCCGATGCTCTGGATATCTTCGAGTATCACCCCCTGAAGGGTGGCGGGGAGGTCGCCCAGCGCGTGGACCTGTTCATGGATGCCCTGCGCCGTGACGGCGTGGACCTGGCGGGCATGGAGATCTACACGGCCGGGCGCCAGGAACTGCTACCGGCCCTGCGCGAGGCCCTGCTGGAGGCCGGCGCCGAGGCAAAACACCTGCACTTGGAACCCCTGCGCCAGGGCGAGCCGGTAGCGCCCTCTTCCCTGTAGGAGCGGCCTTCGGCCGCGAACCGGCCGTGGATCGCGTCAAACCGTTCGCGGCCAGAGGCCGCTCCTACAGGATGACCCGTGCCCGCTATT
>DATHUT010000313.1:0-3027 GCA_035462005.1 Gammaproteobacteria bacterium
TCGGTGATTTCGAAACAGACCTGGCAGGGGTCCAGGGCGGACTTGGCCAGGTGATCCAACACGAAGGCGAGGAAACCTTCATCGCTCAGTGACTGGCCGGACAGGTTGGCCACGTAGACCGCCTGGGCAGGCCCCGAGCGCCCCGGGCCGAAGGTCTTCAGCATGGTACTCACCACCCAGCGATCCAGGGTGGGCATGAGGTTGTAGCGTTCCGCCGCTGGCAGGAAGGCCATCGGCGGCACCATGTTGCCCTGGTCATCGAGCATGCGCACCAGCATTTCATAGTGCACGGGGAAACGGCCATTCTCCAGAGGCACGATGGGTTGGAAAAACAAGCGCATACGGTCCTCATCCAGGGCACGGCCGATCTGTGAGACCCAGCTCAGCTCCCCGCGCCGCTGTTGCATCTCCCGATCGCCGGGCTCGTACACATGGATGCGATTGCGCCCGCTGTCCTTGGCGGCGTAACAGGCCACATCGGCGGCACTCAGCACCTCCGTGGCATTGTGGCTGGTGTGATTCACCGGGACTACGCCGATGCTGACGCCGATCTCGAAACTGTGTTCCTGGTGCATGAAGCGGAAGGCACGCACGGTATTCAGGATATCCTCCGCCACGCGGCGCGCCTTGTCCGGGCTGCAATTACTGAGCAGCATGCCGAACTCATCTCCCCCCAGGCGTGCCAGGACATCGGTTTCCCGAATACGCTCCAGCAGCACCCCCGCCAGCTGACGCAGCAATTCATCTCCGGCAATGTGCCCGCAGACATCGTTCACCACCTTGAACTGGTCCAGGTCCAGGTAACAGAGCGCATGTTCCACGCCCTCCTGCTGGGTGCTGTCCAGGGCCTGTTGCAGGCGCTGCTCGAATTCATGTCGGTTGTACAAGCCGGTGAGTGCGTCATGGGCGGCCTGGTAGGACAGCTGTCGGGCCAGCATGCGGGTCTGGCCTACGTCATGAAACACCATGACGGCACCGAGGATGGTGTCGTTACGAGCGCGAATGGGCGCGGCCGAGGCGCTGATTTCCACCTCGACATCATCGGGACGCACCAGGATGATCTCATCCTGCAGGGTTACGGGACCACGCTGGGCCAGGCAGAGGACGACCGGGTTATCCACGGCCTTCCGTGTCACCTCGTCATACAATTTCAGGATATCCAGCAGAGGGCGGCCACGGGCCTGCTCCAGGCTCCAGCCGGTAAGTTTTTCCGCCAGGGGGTTGAAGTACTCCACACGATACTGGGGATCGGTGGTAATGACGGCATCCCCGATGGAATGCAGGGTCACCTCTGCCTGTTCCTTCTCCTGGTACAGGGCGGCCTCGGAGTCGCGCACCCGGGCCAGGGCCTCGCGCAATTCCTGCTGCTGGAGGGTGACGTAGTCAAGTGCCCGGTTGATGAATCCCCCCAGGTAGCCGAACTCGTCGTTACGCTTTTCATCGAAACGGGCATCGGTGGAACCGGCTGAAAAGGCCTCCGCGGTACGCACCATCTGCAGGAAGGGTCGGCTGATCATGCGCTGCAATACCCACTGCAGTATGAAACCGAACAGCAAGAAAGCGCCGCCCATGAACACCAGGTAGTGCTTGCGCTGCTGCTTGATCTGCTGTTCGACACTGGGCAGGGAAATATTGAGCATCACCGCCAGCGGGGGGACGGCATGGTCAAGGCCGCTCACTTCAATGGTCCGTGAGTAGGTTACCAATTCGCTTTCGTCCCCCGCGATCTCATGCCACTGTTCGAAATCCTCATCCAGGTACTGCACGTATACACGGGGGACATCGAAGGAACGCTGGGTATCCGTGACCACGGCCAGCACATCGGCAAAACTTTCGGGATGATTACGAATCAGCTGACGATCGATTTCCTGTACGAAGTGATCCACCGTGGCCAGTTGGCGCTGCGCCAGTTCATCTTCCAACCCCTTGAGTTGCGCGAAGGCGAATAACAGGCCAATCAGGGCCAGGCCCCAGAACACCACGCCGGTCACCTTGACCGGCAGACCGGTATGGGGCATGGCCGGCGCCTTCATCACAGGATCACGCTTGGTCATCGGAACCGGGCGTACTGGAGGATGATGAGCATGGGACATACCCCACTGAGCCCGGCGCCGAAGATGGCGAAACCCATGAACCAGGCGAACCACCAGAGCTGCTCGGGGAACACCAACAAGGACAGGATGAGGCAGACCGCCACCGTCAGGCGCCAGGCGCGCTCTGCATCGAAGGGGATCAGGGCATCGGGATTGGCATAGCCATCCGTGCCGCCCATGCCCCTGGCCCGATTGATCAGCAAGGGGATGCGGAAATTACTGATCCCCTCCAACAGCTGCAGGCCGATCACCGCCAGCAATACCTGGTGAAGATCGAAATACAGCGAAATCAAGAGGGTAAGACCCAGGAGTAGCCGGTACAGGCGATCGCTCATGCTTCGTTTCCAAGCCGTTCGCAGAAAAACCCCGTGCGGAATCGCGCTCTCACACAGGGCACTTAGGTACCTGTCGTAGCGGCCCGGAGTGGGCAAACTTGATAGGGATCAAACCATGAATAACAGTGGGTTACCCGATTGAATCGGGTGGCGGAATGGCCTCGCGCGTGGGTGGGCAGACCGGGAGGTCAGCCACGCCGCCAGCGGGTGGTGCCGGCGGCATCCTCCAGTTGTATACCGGCCGCCTGCAACTCATCGCGAATGCGGTCGGCTTCGGCCCAGTCCTTGCGGGCCCGGGCATCGAGGCGGGCCTGGATACGAGCCTCGATTTCGGCATCCTCCAGTCCACCCGTCGTCCGGACGGGCTGGCCACGCAGGTACTGGAGCGGGTCGGCCTGCAGGATGCCCAGCCGCGCCCCCAGGTGCACCAGGGTTGCAGCCAGGCGGGGAGCCTCACCCGTCCCGGCTTCCCGTGCCCTGTTCAGCTCCAGTGCCAGCTCGAACAGGTCTGCCAGGGCCTCGGCGCTTTTGAAATCGTCATCCATGGCGGCGCTGAAGCGGCGCTGGTACTCGCTGCCCTCCAGGGCCTCCCCGGGCGA
>DATHUT010000314.1:0-4232 GCA_035462005.1 Gammaproteobacteria bacterium
CCGCGTGGATACCCAGAACGGGACCGTCAGCAACTCGGGGCTCGCGGAGACCGATCTGTTTCTGCGCAAACGGTTGTGGAGCCAGGATCAGGCTGCGTTCTCCATCCAGGGCCTCGTCAAGGCACCGATCAGCCCGGACGAAGACGATCAGGCCGCCCTGGGACGCGACCAGACCGATGCCGAGATCAAATTGCTGTACGGAAACCGCCGTTCCATGGGTACCGGACGTATTTTCTACAATGGCGAAATCGGATTCCGCAAACGTTTCGAAGAGCCGGACGACGAGATCATGGCCAATGCCTTCATTGGCTGGACGCCCGGCGGCCCCTTCACCCTGATCCTGCGTTCCGCGAACACCATCGGCCTCGGTAACGAGGATGGCAGCTCGGAGGTGCTGACGACCGGCCCCAGTTTCACGCGCCATGATGCACAGCTGATGGCCAGCTACCGCTTCCCCAACTCCGTATCGCTCGTGGGCGGTGTCTCGAACACCTACGCTGGCGAAAACGTGGGTGTCGGCACCACTGGATTCGTCGCCATGACGCTGCCGTTCTAGAACGTGCGCAATTACCAGGTGACTCCGCAACCATATAGTGAGCACGATACGTTTGTCTGCCTGGGCGTAGATGGGTCGACTGGCCATCCCTCAAGCAGCCGGCTAGACTGTTGCCAGCAGAAACGCGCTGTGGCCGGGAAGATCCCAAAAAGGAATTCAGACGCCTGATGGATACAAAGACGAAAACAGCCGTCCTTAGCCGCAGCCTTTCCGCCTGGGGTAGCGACGCATTCGAAGCCACCTTGAAAAAAGAAATCGCGCAGCTGGGCGCCGACTTCCTGCCCCTGCAAGAGGGCCTCAGCAGCGGCAGCACCAGCCTCGACTCCAACCTGGAGGTCATGATCCTGCGCGTCACCGAGGAGTCCGACAGGCTGCGGGTGCGTGCCGGTATTTTCTACAGCAGCATCGTATCCGGCTGCTCCTGCGCCGACGATCCCACCCCTGTCGATGAGAATCGCGAGTACTGCGAAGTGGAATTGGAGATCGATCGGGAGAGCGGCGCGGCCCGGGCGGCCCTGGCAGGGGAATGATCCCGATCAGGGGAAGGCCGGCACCCTCGCTTCCGTTCCTTCCACCCTGACACCGGGATGATGCTGGGTGATCAGGTCGATCACGGCCTGTTCGGACTTTTTGGGAACGTCCACGATCACCAGGATCTGCCCGTTCCGGATCGCCTCCTCGAAGGCCTTGAGCCGTGAACTGGGAGCGGATAGGCCGATCATGCTGGAGGCCCAGGCTCCCACCCCCGCACCGGCCATGGTCGCCCCGAGTATCGCGCCGCCCCCGAAGGCGAGGCCGAGACCGGGAAACACCAGGGCCGTCACGCCCACCAGGGCGCCGGTGGCGCCGCCCAGGGCCAGACCCCGTTCCATGGCCGGAATGAAATCCGACTCCTGCAGCAGGCTCGCCTCGGGAAGATCCGCATCGATCACGGCCTGCTCATCGGACGCCACCACGTGGATATGACGTTCACTTACATGGTGCAGCAACAGGTCATCCACGATGCGGCGCGTACTATCCACATCTTGCGCAAGGAAATATAGCCTTTTCATGGCACTCCCTCTTCGATTCAGTGAACGTTGGCTTCTCCTCACAGATTAGCAGAGATTGCCCAGGGGGCCTCATCAGGAACAGGCGACGGCATCGCTGCCCTGGCGCCAGTTGCGCCCGCCCAGACGGGCCCAGACCTTTTCGTGGAAGTGATAGGCAACCGTGTTGATGGCCGGTTCCACCAGCGCCACAGCGCCACCCACCACCAGGTCACCGGTAAGGCCATAGGCAACGCCGAAGGCGACGGTGAAGTGCGTAATCGCGAAGGTTACGGTCTTGGTCATGGCGGCTTCTCCCCTGTAATCCTCTTCCATGGTTGCCATGCTATTACCGCCAACTTAATAGGTAAAATGGATTGTTTTAATGATAATGATCCTTTTTTACTATCGTTATTGCCGTCCCCTCACAACAGCTAACTCCATATTCCTGCTTAATTTTTATACCGTGTGCTATAACTGTGTGCAAAGTATGGATTGCACACCCATTATCCCCAGGAGGTTCCCCCCATGAAGCGGACGTTATTCCCCCTCGCGGCCGGCCTGGCCGCGGCCCTGCTGCTGCAGCCCGTGCAGGCCGAAGAACCCATGACCTACAACATCAAGCGCCTGAGCATGGAAACCGCCCTGCGCATCGCCCAGGCCACCGTCGCGGCCTGCCGCAAGGAGGGTGTGCAGATCGCCGTCACCGTGGTGGACCGCGGCGGCCATGCCCAGGCGGTGTTGCGCGACGTGCTGGCCATGGACATCACCCTGCCCCTCAGCCAGAAGAAGGCTCACACCGCCATGGCCTTCAATAGTCCCACCTCGGAACTGGAAGGCCGATTCGACGGCGCCTATGGTGTGCCCAAGCTCGATTCGCTGGTCATCAGCGCCGGCGGCGTGCCCATCAACATCGCCGGCAACATCATGGGCGGCATCGGCGTCAGCGGCGCGCCCAGCGGCGAGACCGACGAGAAGTGCGCCCGCGCCGGCCTGGAGGCCGTGCGTGCCGACCTGGAGATGGGCGGCGCTATGTAGCCAGCAAAAACTCGTCAGCCGGCGTCTTGTGCGCCGCTTTGGCGGCGCATCAATATCACCCGCTCGTCGAGCCGCCATACATCAAATCCCAGTTCCCGCCCCAACCACTCCAGGGTCGCTGGACTGTAGAACGCCACGTGGGTGGGATCTCCCTTGTATCCCCAGGTATGAAAGGCCTGCGCGTCCGCGGATTCCACCAGCCAGGTCATGACACCCAGCCAGCCGCCGGGGCGTACCAGGCGCGCCAGCCTGGGCCATTCCGCGCCCGGTTCCCGGAAGTGCTCCACCACCTCGGTACAGGTGACGAAGTCATACTGGCGTTCCAGCAACGCCGCGTCGGGACGGTAGAAGGGATCGTAGTCGTGCACCCGCATCCCGGCCTCGCGCAACATCAGGCCCAGGGTGGGGCCCGGACCACAGCCATAGTCCAGGCCCTCCATGCCCGGCATCAGCCGGGCGCGCAGCGGCTCCGCCAAGCGCGCCAGGAAGGCACGGTAGCGGGGGTCCGCCGGATCGTTGCAATGCAGGTCGTAGACCGCCTTCTCTTCCCCGCACCCCAGGTGGCTGGCGGGATCGGCGAAGATCAGTTCGCAGTGTCCACAGCGAAAGTATGTCCGGCGCCGGTCGGCACAGAATTCCGTAACGGGGTGGGAACACAGGCGGCAGGACATGGAAGACGGCATGGCATCATTATCCTCCAGGGAAAGCCGTAGTGGGAGGGTTCTGCAGGAAACCCGTCACCGCAAGGGGTGCGAGGCATGAGTTTCGCAATCACCATGAAAGCTTGGTGAAATACCATTAGAATTCCATTCATCCCTCAGCACAAACATCACGGAGTAGATTTCAACATGCAAGGACGACCACTGGCTTTACTACTGTGCGGACTGGTTTCACAAGCCGCCCTGGCGGACGGCGACGTCCCCGCGGGCCAACAGATTGCCTTGCAGGGTAATGGCAAGGGCGCGATGGCCTGCGTCGGCTGCCACGGCGTCAATGGCGAGGGCAACGCCGCCGCCGGCTTCCCGCGTCTGGCCGGTCTCAGTGACCATTACCTGGTCAAGCAACTGCAGGGTTACAAGCAAGGCACGCGGCAGAACCCCGTCATGCAACCCATCGCGACCGTCCTGGAGGAGCAGGAGATGCGCGATGTGGCGGCCTATTACGCCGGGATGACCCCGGCGGGCGGCACGTCGGATACGGAGGGCGGGGAAGCCGGCGAGGTACTGGCGCTGCGCGGCGCCTGGGACCAGGACATTCCGGCCTGCATAAGCTGTCATGGTCCCGGTGGCCGCGGCGTTGACCCGCACTTCCCGGCGCTGGCCGGCCAGCATGCCGGCTACCTCAAGACCCAGCTCCAGGCCTGGCGCGCAGGCACTCGCAACAACGATGAGAATGATCTCATGGGCGGGGTGGCGGAACGCATGACCGAGGCACAGATCGACGCGGTGGTCGCTTTCTTCGCTGGCCTTGACCCCGTGGAACCCGTTGCCGGTGACGCGCCATGAGACGCCTGCTTCCCCTGCTCGCCTGTACTCTGCTGTGGCTGACGACAACGGCCAGCGCCGAGGAGACCCGTGACTACCAGGTCGAACTGCCCAACAGCCCGGAGA
>DATHUT010000315.1:0-1846 GCA_035462005.1 Gammaproteobacteria bacterium
CGCCTCCCGCCGCCCCTCCAGCACCGCCGCACTCAGCACCAACACCCCACCCACCAGTTCCCAGGCATCCATCGTCTCGCCCAGCAGCAGCGCGGCCGAGACCACCGCCGTCACCAGCTCCATCACGATGATCAGGGAAGAACGCCCTGCCTCCATGCAGGTGACGGCCCACTGGGTGCCGAAGGTGATGACCAGCAGCCAGGCCATGCCGTAGAGGGCGGTGAGGGATAGGGTGCCGGCATCCGGGGCGGGGCCCTGCGCGGGGGCGAGCATCATTAGATACAACGCGATCAGCACCAGCCCGCCGGCGAACATGGCGAAGATCTTGCTCGTCACCGGCAGCGTCGGGGTGGCGCGGAAGGCGATGTTGTTGAAGGCGAAGCCCATGCCCGCGCCCAGGGCCAGCAGGTCGACCCAGCTCGGACCGATCAGCAGCACCTCCACACCACCGAGGATCAGCAATGCCCCGAGCAGGGCCGCGCCCAGGGCGAACAGGCGCAGGGCGTCGATGCGCTCGCCCAGCACCAGGCGCCCGCCCAGCACGCTCCACACCGGCAGCAGGTAAAACAGGATCATCACCCGGATCACCTCGCCCTGTTGCAGGGCGATCTGGAAGGCGAGGTTGGCGAAACCGCCCAGCACTGCGATCAGCAGCAACTGGCGCAGCTGGCTGCGCCACTGCCCGCGCTGGCGCAGGAAGGGCCACAGCAATACCAGGCTGGCGCAGCCGAAGGCCACCAGCACCAGCAGTGGTCCTTCCAGGCCGCGCGCTTCGAGGGCCTTGAGCGGTAGCCAGCTCAGGCCCCAGCCGATGGAGCTGAGGAAGAGGATGGGAACGGCGAGAGATGGGTTCATGGTGGTGTTTATGTCCTGTTGATCATTTTTTCATTCCGTCATTCCGGTTGTCCCGGTGTCCCGGTGTCCCGTCATTCCGGCCACCCCCTCACCGTCATTCCGGCGTATGCCGGAATCCATGCGGATAGAACCCCTGGATTCCGGCATACGCCGGAATGACGGGAGGTATGTCCGTATGGGCCAGAATGACGTACGTGACGAGGAGAGGTAAACATCCCACCTACTCATAAAACCCCGGAAACGCCTTGCACCGCCGGTAAAACCCGAAATCATGATTCGGCCACACCCGCGCCCCGGTCTCCCCCGCCAGCCGCTTCAGCTTGCGAATACTGTCCACGGCCATATCGTCACGGTCCTGCCAGCACAGCCCGGGGGCCACTTCGTCGCGCAGGTTCTCCTCCAGGTCGGCGGCGTCGCCGGCCAGCAGGATCGGCTTGCCCTTGGGCAGCTCGATCAGCAGCGACATGTGCCCGGCGGTGTGGCCCGGCGTCTCGATGGCGCGCACGCCTTCCACCAGGTCGTATTCCGCCACCTGCGGGCGCCAGCGATAGTCGCCGCTGAAGTCGTCGGCGAAATAGGCCTCGTCGGCGCCGGCGCGGGCCGCGGCCAGTTCCCGTTCATGCACATGCACCTCGGCGTGACACAGCTCGTGCAGGCCGCCGCCGTGGTCGAAGTGCAGGTGGCCGACGAACACCAGGTCGATGTCCGCGGGCGCCAGGCCCAGCCGCGCCAGGCGATTGGGCAGGCGCTGTTCCTCGGTCATCTCCGGCGGGCCGAAGGGAAAGCCCTCGTGCTCGTAGTAGCGACTGCGCAAGGCCGGGTCCTGGATCTTGCCGTAGTCGCAGCCCACATCGTAGAGGATGCGGCCGTTGCGGGTCTCCACCAGGTAGGCGAGGATCGGCGCCTCGATGATCACCCCCTGGCCGCGCCCGCGGGTGGACAGGGTCTTCTCGTAGCGATGGGTGCCGGTGAGCAGCGGCCAGAAACGGGT
>DATHUT010000316.1:0-2248 GCA_035462005.1 Gammaproteobacteria bacterium
ATTGCCGATGCTGATCAGTTCCACACGGTGCTTCGCCGCCAGCCGGCCCAAGGTCTCGAGCGCGGCATCCCACTGGTGTTTCGGCGCATGGGGATAGATGGTCGCGGTATCCACCACCTGGCCGGTGGCATCCACCACCGCCACCTTCACGCCGGTGCGGATGCCGGGGTCCAGCCCCATGGTGGCGCGCTGGCCGGCGGGCGCCGCCAGCAGCAGGTCGTGCAGGTTGCGGCCGAACACGCGGATGGCTTCAGCCTCGGCGGCCTCGCGCAGGCGCCGCTTCATTTCCAGGTCGATGTGCAGAGACAGTTTCACGCGCCAGGTCCAGCGTACCGTATCGTGCAGCCAGGCATCCCCGGGCCGGCCCTGGTCCTGGATGTCGAAGCGGCGGGCGATGAGCACCTCGCCCCGGCTGCGCCCGGCCTTGGGCTGGCCCTGCTCGTCCAGCTCGTCGATCACCAGTTTGAGATCGAGGACACCTTCCGCCTGGCCGCGGAACATGGCCAGGGCACGGTGCGAGGGCACACCCTTGAGCGCCTCGCTGGCATCGAAGTAGTCGCGGAACTTGGCGCCCTCCTGCTCCTTGCCCGCCACCACCCGCGATTGCAGGCGGCCCTCCTCCCAGGCCAGCTCGCGCAGCCGGCCCACCAGTTCGGCATCCTCGGCGAACTGTTCCATGAGGATCTGGCGGGCGCCATCGAGGGCCGCCTTCACATCGGTGACATCCTGGTCGGGGTTCAGGTAGGCGGCGGCCGCTTCCTCGGGCACCAGGCCGGGCTGTTCCAAAAGCGCCTGGGCCAGCGGCGCCAGGCCCGCCTCGCGGGCGATCTGCGCCTTGGTGCGGCGCTTCTGCACATAGGGCCGGTAGAGGTCCTCCAGCCGGGTCTTGGTGTCCGCGGCGGCGATGTCCGCCTGCAGGGCTTCGGTCAGCTTGCCTTGCTCCTCGATACTCTTGAGCACCACGGCGCGGCGTTCCTCCAGCTCGCGCAGGTAGCACAGGCGCTCCTCGAGGTTGCGCAGTTGGGTGTCGTCCAGGCCACCGGTGGCCTCCTTGCGGTAACGGGAGATGAAGGGCACCGTGGCGCCCTCGTCCAGCAGGGCCACGGCGGCCGTGACCTGGTGCGGGGAAACCGCCAGCTCGTCGGCCAGGCGGGAAACAATCTGCTGCATGTGCTACTCCGACTTCAAAACCCGGGCATCCGGTGCGGGTCGCAGTATACCAATGCCACTGGGCATTTACCGGCCCCAGGCATCGACATGTGCACCGGGACCGGAACGGGCGGCAATGGGCGCGGGCGCAGGGCGGCAAAATGTGGATAATAGGCACCCTTGGCCCGGATGGCGGGCCCGCCGACTGTTCCATTCGCTGGCCGAGGGTGTCGTATTGATGAAAAGCATGAACCGGAAATTGAGACTGCACGGGTTCAATAACCTTACCAAGACCCTGAGTTTCAATATCTACGACATCTGTTATGCCAAGACGCCCCGGCAGCGCGAGGAGTACATCGAGTACATCGATGAGGAATACAACGCCGAGCGTCTGACCAGTATCCTCACCGAGGTGACCGACATCATCGGCGCCAATATCCTCAACATCGCCCATCAGGACTACGACCCCCAGGGCGCCAGCGTCACTATGCTCATCTCCGAGGAGCCGGTGCTGACTCATGACCAGCAGGAACTGGCCTACAACGACGAGGCGCCGGGCCCCCTGCCCGAGGACGTGGTAGCGCACCTGGACAAGAGTCACATCACGGTGCACACCTACCCGGAGAGCCACCCGGACAACGGCATCAGCAGCTTCCGCGCCGATATCGATGTATCCACCTGCGGCCGCATCTCACCGCTGAAGGCGCTCAATTACCTGATCCACAGCTTCGACTCGGATATCGTCATCATGGACTACCGGGTACGCGGCTTCACCCGCGACGTGAAGGGCAAGAAGCACTACATCGACCACAAGATCAATTCCATCCAGAATTTCATCGCTCGAGACACGCGCCGCCATTACGAAATGATCGACGTCAACGTGTACCAGGAGAACATCTTTCACACCAAGATGATGCTGAAGGAACTCGACCTGGACAATTATCTGTTCGGGACCGAGGAGAAGGACCTGAAGCCAGCGGAAAAGAAGCAGATCAAGCGGCGCCTGAAGCGTGAGATGCTGGAGATCTTCTACGCCCAGAACCTGACCAAGATGCCGGAGTAGGCAACCGGCCGGAACCACCCTGGAGGTGACCGTCTG